>JAIKWO010000009.1 GCA_024684675.1 Lachnospiraceae bacterium | reverse complement strand
CGGAGAATAGTAAACGATATACTCAGGTGCCATCACAAGACCGCGGATCGTCTGCGTGATACGCTTATCACCGAGCTTGATCGTAAGGGTATCCCCCACGGAAAGGTGATTGGCACGGGCAAAGATCTCCTCGAGCCAGATCCCTTTTTGCAAAGGATCATATGGCGCACCCGAAAGAACACGCGGCTTGGAGACCACGTTATCTTCCGTAAACTGCACGATGATGTCCGTCTCATTCTCGCCCATTTTAAGATCGGGAAGCTTGCCCTGCTCGATCCGGCAGCGCTGCGCATGGAGGATGTCCGGATCCTGTTTTAAGATACGCAGATCGTCGCGGCTAAAGCTACGCCCCTCAATGCGATAATCCGCCATGTTGGACGATTCGTAATAGCCGTTCATGGAAAGCCTTGCGCCGGCTGATTCGGCATCCATGCCCGCCATCGTAGCGATTCCCAAGAAGGACATCATAAATATGGCAAAAAACTGTTTTTTCTGAAGCCAGAGTTCTCTGGCCAATTTCTTTAATAAGATCATGTTCTACCAGACTATCTCGTCCGCACTTAAAGGATGCTCGTTCACGGAGATTCCCTCTACGCGGCCGTTCTTTACACGGATCACGCGGTCCGCCATGTCGGCAAAGAGACTGTTGTGCGTTACCATTACAACCGTCTTGCCGCCCGAATGGCACAGATCCGCAAGTAACTTCAAAACCTCCTGTCCCGTCTTCGTATCAAGGGCGCCGGTCGGCTCGTCGCAGATTAAAAGCCGCGGTCTTTTGACAAGCGCACGTGCGATGGAAACACGCTGCTGCTCACCGCCCGATAACTGCGCGGGAAAATGGTTCATACGCTCAGAGAGACCGACCTTTTCAAGTACCTCTGCCGGATCGTCCAGATCGCTCTTGATATCCCGCATAAGCGCCACGTTCTCATAGGCTGTCAGCGACGGGATCAGATTATAAAACTGAAAGACGATGCCGACTTCGCGTGCACGGTATGCAGTCAGTTCGCGATCGTTCATATCCGACACTTTCTGTCCGTCGAAAAAAATGATTTCGCCCTCACTGACCGTATCCATCCCTCCAAGGAGATTTAGAAGCGTTGACTTGCCGGCACCGGACGGCCCCAGGATCACGACAAACTCACCTTCCGGGATTGTGAGGTTCGCATCCTGCAATGCGTAGAATGGCTCTCCGCCGGTATCGTACTGTTTGGACACATGCTTAAATTCAACCGTTCCTCTCATGATTCTGTAACCGCCTTTGCTGCTTTACCGAGTGCTTCATCCGTAAGTGCATCCGTGATGACATCGTCGCCCGCTGTAAGTCCGGACAGAATTTCCGTTTTCTCATCATCGGAGGCGCCACAGGTCACATTCACCCTTGTCACCTTGCCGTCTGTGATCGCATATACGAAGCTGCCGTTCTCATCTTCGTAGATCGCGCTGCTTGGAATACACAAGGCGTCCTTTTCATGTGAGAGCGTGATCTCCACATCCGCTTCGATCCCAAGCGCCGCATCGTCCACGCGCCCGATGAATTCCACGTGAACAGGGATCTTCGCCTTGTCCGAATTCTCCGTTACGGCGATCCTGTCAATCTTTGTGACACTCCCCTTATAGGTGCGGTTGCCGATCGTGATGATGCCTCGCTGCCCTTCTTTGATCTTGTCGATGTCATATTTTGAAATATCAGCGGATACATAGAGCTTATCTGCATTGGCCATCGTCACGAGCGGTTGTCCTTCCGTCGCATACGCGCCGCTCTCCGAAAACCGCTCCGTTACGATTCCGCGAAACGGTGCCATGATACCAAGTCCCGCTTTTGTAAGATCATCGGCGATCCCTTCACGAACGTATCCCGCCTCTTCCTTCTTATGGAGAAGTTCCTGCTGCGCATTCCGATCAATGAGACGCACATCCGCATTGAACTTCTGCTGGGCATATTCGCTTCGAAATGCCTGCATGTCACTATAGGCTGCCTGCTGCCTAGCAAGCTCGGCTTCCAGCTCCGGAACGCCCATCGAATCGTACTCGGCGCGCCATGCATCGATCGTCGCGCAAAAGTCATCCACGTCGTCATCATCACCGTCAAGACCTGCCCGTGCGATCAACGCGTTGATATCGGTCACCCGCACTTCAGCCTTACCGAGTTTTCGCTGCAATTCGTAGATCTGAATGTATTTTTCCGCGATCAGTTCCTGAAACATCTTCTCGGTCATCTCGGCGCCCTGATAGATGAGCGTGTTCTTCTCATTCTGCGATACGGTGGAGGCGTACGCGCTGCCCGCCTGCTTGATCCGTGCTTTTGCTTCCTTCTCCGCCAGTGTCAGATCCGTCGTATCATATGTCACGAGTACATCGCCGGCATTTACGAGATCTCCCTGCTTTACCTCCAGCATGGAGACGGGCGCCGTCACACTCGCATAGATCGTCCTTGTCTCCTCGGACTTCACTGTGCCCGTCGCCGTAAGCGACTGTGTCAGATCTTCATTCGCCGGCCTTACTGTATGGTACTCGGTCGCATGCCCTGCCATGTAGGCGCATCCTGCTACGCTGCCCAGGATCAGGAACGCTGCTATGCCGATCGCCGCGATCCTGCTGCGACTCTTTTTGTTCGCTGTACCGTCCTTTTTATTATTCATAATCCTACTCCTCTTCAAAATATGAAATTGTTTTCACATTCACATATTACAACCGGCACGTATCGTCGTCAATAGGAATATGAAAAAAAGTTCACATTCATGTTTGTTGACTTTTGGAGCGCTACATACTATCATGAAAAAAAGATGTACGATTCAGTAAGAAGCGCGAAAACCCGCGCAAACGGGAGACTTCATGGCAGATAAGCAGACAGAAAAGATTCGCGAGCCGCAACAAAAGCGCTCGATTGAGAAGAAAAAGAGAATCACGGAAGCCGGTATCAAGCTGATCGGTGAGCGGGGCTACCGCAACATCACCACTGCGGACATCGCAAAAGAAGCCGGTGTCTCCACCGGCATTGTATACAGCTATTTTAAAGACAAGCGGGATATCCTCATCGCAGGACTCGACAGCATGGTATCGTCCATGCAGCAGCCGCTTATGGATTGCATGGAAAAGTTTGAAACGGAGGAAGATCTGATGGCCGTCCTGCCCGGGATCATCGATTCCTTCGCGGATTTTCACAGAGAATTCATTAAGCCTCACCAGGAGCTCTTCTCTCTGGCTGCACTGGATCCTGAGATCTATGCCTATCTGGAAGGCATGGAGAAGCGACTGGTCGATGTACTGATGAAATCCTATCTGAAACGGAAACCCGCTCTCCCGCATATGCGCGAGCGCTTCCACCTTGCTTACCACATGATTGAGATCTACTGCCATGAATCCGTCTTCACGCCGGATGCGGAGTACGACTATGATGCTTTCCGCGCAGAGGTACTGTCTTGTATAGGGCATTTGATGCAGGCGTAATAAAGGCGGCTCCGGTCGTGAGATGTTACTCACGCCCGGAGCCGCCTCTATTTACCTACACCAGAGCCGCCTTATTTACTTCCACTATTTACTTACACTTCTGAGAAGCCCCTCCATCAGGTACTTCCCGGCTACGGCACCCTGGTCTGCGATGCCGATCGCTTTTGCGGAGAAGACTGCTGCCTTCCCGTACTTCGGAACCATGTTCTTGGTCGCTTCCACGCCCTCTTCTGCGCCCTTTACGGCCGCCTCCATGATCTCCTTTAGGGACTTGCCTGCCTTGGCCTCAGCATCGCCTGCCTTGGCTGCAGCATCTACGGCATCTAAGATCGTACGGTCACCCAGTTCGCATTTGCCGCGCTTCTGGATACCTGCTGCAAAAGCGGTTAAGAATTCGCCCAGCTCTGCGCTTCCAAGCTCCGCTTTTCCCTTTAATGCCTTTCCTGCTTCCATAATGCCGCTGCTCATGAGCGTTCCCATGGTGCTCGGTACGACGCCGGCCATCTTGGATGCACCCTTGAAGAGCGTCTTGCCGATGTCACCCGGCTCCGTGTTCTGACGGATCAGTTCCGGAAGTGCGCCATACCCTTTATCCATGGTAAGGCCCAGATCGCCGTCACCCATATTGGCATCCATCTCGCAGAGTTCTTCCTTCTTCTCCGCAAAGATCGCCGCAACGCCTTCGAACAGTTCCGCAATATTGTCTGTGGTATATTTATCCATTGTAATTCTCCTTTATGCCTGTGTGATAAAAGGTGTCTTCACCGGCATATCGATCCATTTCTTCATCTCAGCGTCAACCTTGCAGATCGAAATGGAAGCACCTGCCATCTCCATGCTGGTCGCATATTCGCCGACATAGGTCTTGTAAACCTTGATCCCCTTCTCATCGAGGAGTTTACGAAGGCTTCCGGACAGAATGTAAAGCTCTTCTACACTGGTTGCGCCAAGACCGTTAATGAGAACGCAGATCTCTTCACCCGAAGCGACCGGCATATCACCAAGGAGTGTGTCCAGGCTTTCTTTTGCCAGCTCGTCCGCTGTCTTGATCGGTCCGTTCCAAACGCCCGGTTCGCCGTGGATACCCATGCCCATTGCCATCTCGTCATCTTTCAGTTTGAAGTTCGAATGACCCACCTCCGGGATGATGCAGGGTGTGAGCGCGAAACCAACGGTACGCGTATTGTCTTTAGCTTTCTGTGCTGCCGCCAGAACTTCATCCAATGTACCCATCTCAGCTGCCTTTGCGCCGGCACATTTGTACATAAAGAAAATACCTGCCACGCCACGTCTTGCATCCGGATTTGCGTTGCTGTTTACGTCATCGGCACCGACGATGGACTTTGCTACGATATCGTCCATCTCCAGCATTTCAGCCGCCATATCAAAGTTCATGATGTCGCCTGTGTAGTTGCCGTACAGATACAGGATACCTGCGCCTGCTTCCACTTCTTTGCTGACATTGTAGATCTGCTCCGAAGAAGGGCTCTGGAATACGCCGCCAACGCCGCAGCCGTCAAGCAGGTTTTCGCCGACATAACCAAGAAACAGCGGAAGATGTCCCGTGCCGCCGCCTGTGATAATCGCAACCTTGCCCGGTTTTTTCTTTGCGGTGCAGTAGCAGCGAAGATCGTCCGCTACGTATTTAACCTCGTCCGGATGAGCAGCGTAGATGCCGCGCAACATATCGTCTGTGTAAGCTTCCGGTGCATTAATAATTTTTTTCATGTTTGAATCTCCTTCCTGTTTATGCCAACGTTAATCCAATCGGTTCGTCGATGGATGCAAAATAAATATCATCATGGCTGGTGTTGTTCTTAAACACGCACGCACTCATGACTTCTCTCCCTACTGCAAACGGAACTGCGTGCCATACATGCGGCAGGCACGAAATGCCCTTTCCTGCGGGGATGAGAAAAGCTTCTACCTTATCTGCTGCAAGCTCGCCCGCAGGTGCGACCGCCACGATCAGCTCCCCGTCAAAAGCAAGCAGGTTCTCATCGGTGAGGCGATGCTCTTCAAAATCCTGTACGACGAATTCATGCGGGATCACCTTCATGAGGTTAATACTCGTATCGCCTTCCACAACTGCCACCTGCGGATACCACTCGTGCGTTTTCGGATTTCCGTCCGCCTTGCGGCCTTCGATCGTCAGCACTTTGCCGTATTTGGCAAAATTTGCATCCGTCAGTTCTTTCACTTTGATCATTTTCATTGCGTCTCTCCCCCCCTTACGAATTCTCGTTTTCAGCTGCTGCCTTGAGCCTTGCTCTTTTTTCTGCCTTGCGATCCAGGTATACGTCAAAAAGAAGAGCCGCTACCAAAAGGCATCCGTTTGCAAATGTCTTCGCATTGTCATCCATGTGCAGAAGGCCGAATGCATTGGCGATGAACTGCAGGAGGATCGTTGCAGTGCATACGCCGATGACGCGGCCTTTACCGCCGTCCGGATGGACACCGCCCAGTACAGCGATCAGAAGCGTAAGCAACGTATAAGTCGAGCCGTTTGAGCTCTTGCCGCTGTTTAAGTGGCTGGTGATCAGGATACCGGATACACCGCCCAAGATACCGCTGAACATATGCGTGATCACGGTGATCTTTAAGATGTTCATACCGGAATACTTCGCAGCGCTCGCGTTGCTTCCCATAAAGTAGATCTCGTTGCCGAGTACCGTACATTTCATGACAAATGCCACGATCAAAAGCACGAAGATGAAAATGAACAGAACGTAAGGGATCTCTCCGATCGTACCGTTCGCGATGTTCTTAAACGGATCCACCATGCCGTTGATCGCAGGTCCGCCGGTGATACCGTAAGCAAGACCGGTATAGAGCTGCAGACCGCACAGTGTTACGAGCATTGCGGGGATCTTGAAATATCCGATGATAAAACCGTTAAATGCGCCGCAAAGGCCGCCCAACACGATCGCAACGACACAGGCAAATGCGATGATCAGATATGTCGATCCGGTCACTTCCGTACCCGCCATATTCTTTACGATCAGCGCCGTGATCACACCGGTAAAATTCATGATCCCGACCAATGACAGATCGATGCCGCCCGCAACCATGCAGGCCATCATACCGAACGCCAGAATACCGTATTCCGGGAACTGGTAGATGATGGACTTGACATTCATGAAGGTGAAGTAATCACCCGGTTTCAAAAACGCCATGATCAACAGGGTGATCACAAAAATGCCCCAGATCGTCAAAAGATGCGTATCGGAAAAGAGATGTTTGATTCTTGTACTCATGCTGTGTCACACCTCCTAAACCTTTCCCATATCCGAGATACGCTTTGCCTGTACGGATGAAAGAACCGCACCTAAAAGCAATACCAGACCAACGGCGAATGTCTGCCAGCAGGTCGGTACACCGAGCATATTCAGATTGTTTTGAACAAGTGTGATCAAAACCACACCAAGGATCGTGCCGCCGACACCGCCGTGTCCACCGGTTAAACGGCAACCACCGACAACGCACGCCGCGATGATGATCATCTCTTCGCCCATGAGTGCCGTCGTTGTGGAGGAATGCATCAGCGTTACATAGATCATTGCCGTCGCGCTTGCCATCACTGCGCAGAAAATGTACGCAACAAACTGGAGCTTACGTACGTTGAATCCGGCAATGCGAGCTGCATTCTTGTCACCGCCGATCGCATAGATACCTCTGCCGAGCATCGTATATCGCATCACAAGCGCTACGACGATGCACAGAATGATCGGCACAAGAACCAGGATCGTCAGCGGATACGTGAATCCCGTTTCGGGATCGGCATATGTCAAAAGATTGATCTCATACAGTGCCTCTAAGGAATCCGGCAAGGTCGTGTATTCTCTGGTACCGAGGATCATAATGAGACCGCCGGCTGCCACACCGGATGTTGCAAGCGTCGCAATAAGAGGCGGCAGTTTCATGATCGAAACCAGGATCCCGTTCAGGATACCGAATACAACACCAACCAGAACCGCGACACCGAAGAAAAAGAATACGCTGTCGACGCCCATGTCGTGATTGTAGAGCCAGAGCGGCACATACATCGCTACGCACCCGACAGCCGGAAACGATACATCGATCCCGCCGGAGATGATCACAACCATCTCGCAGATTGCAAAACACATGGTAAAAATCGCTGCACGACTTAAGTTAATGATCGTCGCCGGGCTTAAGAAAGCCGGCTGTCTGATTGCCGCAACGATACAGAAAATGATCATGACATAGACCAGGATCATATGCGTGCCCGTCAGGGCAAGCTTCATATTATTGCTTTTCTTATTCATTTGCTTCCCCTCCCGCGCCGATGAGCAGTCTTCCAAGGGATACTTCATC
>JAIKWO010000196.1 GCA_024684675.1 Lachnospiraceae bacterium | reverse complement strand
TTCAGATCGAGGATCGCAATGTCCGCTTTCTTCCCGGCTTCCAAAGAACCGATCTCTTTCTCGAGGCCGAGGGCTTTCGCACCGTTCAGTGTTGCGATCCGGAATACTTCCCGGGCGCCGACGCACTGCGGTGTCTTGTGTGTTCCCTTATGGATGAGGGCAAGAAGCGACATCTCATGGAACAGGTTCAGTGAATTATTGGAAGCCGCACCGTCTGTACCGATGCAGACATTGATCCCTTTTTCCAACATCTCAGGAACCGGCGCAAAGCCGTTACCGAGCTTCATGTTGCTTGCGGGGTTCGTAACAACGGAAACCCCTTTCTTGGCAAGGATATCCATATCCTGCTCATCAATCTGCACGCAATGCGCCGCCACACACGGTACGTCAAAAAGGCCGTGCTGATCTGCCATCTCGATCGGCGAACGGTAGCCGTTTGCCTGCACGCCTTCCACCTCGCCGACGCTTTCGGAGAGATGCACATGGATACCGATGCCTGCCTTTTTCGCTTCATCGGATACGCGACGGAAATAATCCGCTGAGCAGGTATACGGTGCGTGAGGCCCAAACTTAAACGTGATACGATCGCAGTCTTTGCAGAATTCCATCTCTTCATAGGTCTGGTCGATACGGCCGCCGTCATCTTCCGCCGAGCCGACAAGCCCTCTCGACATCACGGCACGCATGCCGGATTCCTTGATCGCACGCGTCGTCTGCTTGATATTCATCATCATATCATTGAAACAGGTCGTGCCGGATTTCATCATCTCGATGATCGCAAGGCACGCACCCCAATATGTATCTTCATCCGTCATTTTCTGCTCGATCGGATCGATCGTGCCGAAAAGCCAATCCATGAACGCAAGGTCATCCGCCACATTACGCATGAACGCCATATAGGAATGCGTATGACAGTTAATGAGTCCGGGAATCGCAAGCTTATCCTTTCCATCGATCAGACGCTCCTCCTTAAAACCGGCCGGCGCTTCTCCAATTCCGACAATTCTGTCACTTTCAATGTATATGGATGTTCTCTTTACAACGTCTTTTCCGTTTTCAGGCACGATCGCCTGCACATTTCGGATCACAATTCCCATACGCATATCCTCCTGCTTTCGATTATATCTTAATCCGTCAGATCATGGCACATCTCTTCTTCCGTAAAGACAACGCCGTCCGGGATCGGAAGCTTCTCCGCATCCTGCGTTCTGCCTTTCTGTTTCCACGGTGCTTTGATCCGTCGTCTATTATACCACAAGGTCTTCCATCCTGCCGCCTTTGCTCCGACAACATCCAAATCATAATTGTCACCGACATACAAAAGCTCGCTCGGCTGAAGACCCATGATCTGCGCGGCTTTATCAAAGATCCTGTGATCCGGTTTCATGATCCCGCAGTCTCCCGATATCACCACACACTCTCTTTTGAAAAAATTTGTCAGGCCAAGGTCACTCAGTTTTCTCCGCTGATGTTCGGATCCGCCGTTGGACAGAATACCGATGCGCACATCTTCACGTGTGCAAAGCTTTTTGAGCATTCGAACGACCTTGGCAGTCGGTCTGATCTGCCTCTGCGCCGCCGAATAGATTTTCTGGAAACGAAGTGCCTCACGTGCGGATACCGTGACACCTAAGTCTGCAAATGCCTTTGTCCCTCTGTAAATGTACATCTCATCCATCGTGATCTCGCCACGTTCCGAAGGCTCAAACACTTCATCGCCACGTGCGCGAAAACGTTCCGAAAACTGCACCGATGTGAACGGTATTCCCGATGGAAAAAATTGATCAAGCGCCATCTCATACGGCTGATCGCGCCTGTACAACGTATCATCAATATCAAATACAATCCCCTTAATGTCGAGATTGATCGGCTTCTCCTCTGTGATAGGATCGTTCTCATGTAAATGTACAACCATATCTTCCTCTTACCGAACGGGATTCCCATTCCCGTTTTACCCGGTTCTCCCCCTAAACAAAGAATAAAGGGTCGACATCGGTCGACCCTTTGAAATTGCATTCCGGCGTATCAAAAATCGCCTTATTTGTTTGCAAGCTCTGCTTTCAGCTTCTCGGTAAGCTGCGGAACGATCTTGTTGAGATCGCCTACGATACCGAAATCAGCCACATCGAAGATCGGTGCATCTTCATCTTTGTTGATCGCGATGATGATGTCGGACTCTTCCATACCTGCAACGTGCTGGATCGCACCGGAAATACCGATTGCGAAGTATACGTTCGGACGAACTGTCTTACCGGTCTGGCCTACCTGAAGATCCTTCGGCTTCCAGCCTGCATCTACAACTGCACGAGAGCAGCTTACGGTACCGCCGATCACTGCTGCAAGATCCTCAAGGATCTTGAAGTTCTCGGGAGAACCTACGCCACGGCCACCGGATACGAGGATCTTTGCATCCATGATATCTGCGGTATTCTTAACAGCCTTAACGACTTCTTTGATCGTAACGTATTTCTTGTTGGGTGTGAAGCCCGGGTTGTACTCAACCACATTCGCTTTTGCACCCTTGATCGGATCGATCTTCTGCATAACGCCGGGACGAACGGTTGCCATCTGCGGACGGTTGTTCGGGCAAGCGATGGTAGCGATCGTGTTACCGCCGAATGCAGGACGGGTCATGAGAAGCTGATTGTGCTTCTGCTCCTGGCCAGGAACTGCAACGAGCGGGAAATCACCGATCTCAAGTACTGTACAGTCTGCTGTCAGACCTGTTGCAACTCTTGCGGAAACAGTCGGGCCAAGATCACGACCGATCGCTGTTGCACCTACAAGAACGATCTCGGGTTTGAATTCGTTGATAACGGAAGCAAGTGCATGTGCATAAGGCTCCGTTCTGTACTCTTTTAATTCAGGATCGTCTACGACGATAACCTTGTCTGCGCCGTACTCTGCAAGCGAGTCAGCCAGATTCTTGATGCCGCTACCGATCAGAACTGCTGTAACTTCAGCGTTCAGAGGCTGTGCGAGTTCTTTTGCTTTTCCAAGTAATTCGTATGCGATGCCGCTGATCTCGTTGTCGACCTGCTGTGCAAAGACATATACGCCCTTATATTCTTCTAAATTCATCTCTTTCACCACCTTATTCACTAAATCACATGTTTCACTTTAAGCTTGTCAACAATGTAGGAAACTGCATCTTCGGGAGAATCGGGTGCAACCTTCTCGCCGGCACCCTTACGAACCTTATCGGATGCTTTTGCAATTTTTGTAGGAGAACCTGCAAGACCGAGGTTGCTGTCATCAACATCCTTCAGATCTTTTCTTCCCCATGTGGTGATCTCTGCTTTAACAGCATCGAAGCATCCGCCGGGAGTCATGTAGCGGGGCTCGTTCAGCTCTGCAAGAGCTGTCAGAAGGCAAGGCATCTCAGCTTCAAGGATGTGATATCTGTCATCAAACTGACGCTGAACGATTACTTTCTTTCCATCGATCTTGATATCCTGTGTATAGGAGATAACCGGAAGGCCAAGGTGCTCAGCGATCTGAGGACCAACCTGTGCGGTATCACCGTCGATAGCCTGACGACCTGTGATAACCAGATCGTAATCAATGTTTCTGAGTGCGCCTGCGATCGTGGTGGAGGTAGCCCATGTGTCGGCACCGCCAAGTACACGGTCTGTTACGAGGATCGCATTGTCTGCGCCCATTGCAAGTGCTTCCTGAAGGACATCTGCTGCCTTCGGAAGACCCATTGTCAGAACGGTTACTTCTGCGCCGTACTGATCTTTTAATCTAAGTGCTGCTTCAAGACCGGCTTTGTCATCCGGATTCATGATCGCGAGCATTGCTGCTCTATCAAGTGTACCATCGGGGTTA
>JAIKWO010000189.1 GCA_024684675.1 Lachnospiraceae bacterium | reverse complement strand
CCTGCCGCATCCGGCTGCGCAAGCAGCAATGCCCGTCGAGCCCGAGCCTGCTCCGGATCCTTACGAGAAGCCTTCCTATTCTTTGGATGAGCTTAAGGCTTTTCGCTCCAGAGAAGACGTGGAGCAGCTCCTTTTTATCATTGAGCAGTATATCGGCAAGACACTCAGTGCAAACGACATCCGAACGATCCTCTTCATTCAGGACAGACTCGGATTCTCCAAGGATCTGATCGACTATCTTGTACAGTACTGCGTCGATCGGGGCAAACGTGATTTCAGGTACATTGAAAAAGTTGCGATCAACTGGGCACAAGAGAACATTACCACGCCCAAGCAGGCTAAGGCCATGATCCGAAAATACGACAAGACCGTCTACACGATCATGAAAGCACTCGGCAAAGACCAGAGCCCGACTCCGAAGGAAGTGACCTATATCACGACCTGGACCAAGGATTTCGGTCTCCCGCTTGCCGTGATCGAGGTAGCGTGTGAGCGCACTGTATCCGCTACCGATAAGCACCGCTTTGAGTATGCGGACAGTATCCTCAAAAGCTGGAATGAATCCAATGTTCGTACGCTCGAGGATATCAAAGCTGCGGATGCTGCTTTCCAGAAAGGGAAAGCAATCGACAGGCGCCCGGTTCGAAATACCCCGAATCAATTCACACAGTTCGAGCAGCGGGATTATGATTTTGAAGCTCTTGAGAGAGCGCTTCGAAGCAATTAGCGCATGATCCGGCAAGTCACAAAAGGAGACCTTCATGGCATTGACCAATCTGCAGTATGCAACTTTATTACGTGAATACGAAGACAAGCAGATGCGTTCCAAAAAAACGCAAATGGAACGTGTATATGAGATCTATTCGGCGATCCCTGAGTACGAAGCGGCCGACGATGCCGTCTCAACCGCTTCCCTGGAGCAGGCACGCCGTCTTTTACAGGGCGACCACGATGCTCTTGATGAATTAAAGGACAGACTTCGCGAGCTGAAGGAACGAAAGAGCTCGCTTCTTCGTGCGCACGGATACCCGGAGAATTATCTTGAACCCGTCTATGAGTGTCCCAAGTGCCGCGATACCGGCTACATCGGCAGCCAGAGGTGTTCCTGCTTAAAGCAGAAGATCGTATCGATCCTCTATGAACAGTCCAATATCAAAGAGCACCTAACAGAAGAAAACTTTGATACTCTTCGCACCGATTTTTATCAGGGCGAAGATCTTGCTGCATTTCAAAAAACGGTTGCAGCTGCGCATGCTTTTGTGAACAATTTTAAATCTGAGTATCGCAATCTCCTCTTTTATGGTAATGTAGGGGTAGGCAAGACTTTTTTGTCCAACTGTATTGCTAAGGAGTTGATCGAGCAGGGACAGCTTGTACTGTACTTTAGTGCAAGTGGTCTGATCGAAGCACTTCGCAATAATTCTTCTCAAAAAACAGGAGAAGACCTTTACAATTCCAATGAGGATCTATATAATTGTGATTTGTTGCTGATCGATGACTTAGGTACCGAATATAACAACGCCTATGTCACGACGCAATTATTCAACTGTTTAAATGAACGGCACCTGCGTAAGAAAGCTACGCTGATCTCAACCAATCTTTCTTTGGAGGATATCCGCGATCGCTACTCTGACCGTATTTTTTCACGGATCAGCAGTCATTACGATCTTTACAAAATTACAGGTCCCGACATTCGCATGAGCAAGAAAACTCTTTCTGTCAGAAAGTGAGGCGCATCGCATGGAGAAGCGTGAAGAAAAGCGGAATCTGGAAACCATCCCCGTCGGTTCCCTCGGCGTGATCGCATTGGAGGGATGTCGGAATCTCGGTGAGAAGATCGACTACTACCTCGTAAAATGGCGTACGGAACGCGAGAGTGAGCATAAAGAAAGCCTCGCATTCGCCGGTTACCAGCGTGATTCCTATCTTCTCAGTGCAAAAGTTCCGCGCTTTGGTTCCGGTGAAGCAAAGGGAATGATTCTTGAATCTGTCCGCGGTGATGACATTTTTATCCTCGTGGATGTCTGCAATTACAGTCTGACCTATTCTTTGTGCGGTCGGGAAAACCACATGTCGCCCGACGATCACTACCAGGATCTTAAACGAATCATTGCCGCAGTCGGCGGTAAAGCCAGAAGGATTACGGTTATTATGCCGTTCCTATATGAAAGCAGGCAGCATAAGCGTACAACAAGAGAATCTCTTGACTGTGCGATCGCACTGCAGGAACTCGTAAACATGGGCGTTGATAATATTATCACGTTTGATGCGCACGATGCACGTGTCCAGAATGCAATCCCGCTTCACGGATTTGAAACGATTCGCCCGTCCTACCAGTTCATCAAGGGGCTCCTGCGCAATGTTTCCGATCTGCAGATTGACTCCCAGCATATGATGGTCATCAGCCCGGACGAAGGCGGAATGAGCCGCGCGATCTATATCGCAAACGTACTTGGGCTCGATATGGGTATGTTCTATAAGAGAAGGGACTATACAAGAGTTGTAAACGGCCGTAACCCGATCGTGGCTCATGAGTTCCTCGGATCCAGCGTAGAAGGCAAGGACATGATCATCATTGATGACATGATTTCTTCCGGAGACAGCGTTCTCGAAGTTGCAAGCGCTTTAAAAGAGCGGAAAGCAAACAAGATCTTCATCTGTTCTACATTTGGTCTGTTTACAAGCGGCCTTTCACGTTTTGACCAGGCATACAAAGAGGGTCTTATTAACCGCGTCCTTACAACCAACTTAGTATATCAGACGCCCGAACTGTTAGAGCGTGAATGGTATATCAACTGTGACATGAGTAAGTATATTGCTTATCTGATCGATACACTGAATCACGATTCTTCAATCAGTGATCTGCTGAACCCGAACGATCGTATCCAGCGTGTCGTTGCCCGTTACAAAACAGGCGATCTGTAATCCATCATTTTGAGAATGATCGAGTGTTCGAGACCTTCCACTCGTTAAACAAAACTAAAGGAGATTTTTACAAATGAAAACACAAGCACTCAATTTAACAAGGGCAGCGATGATTGCTGCCCTTTACGTTGTCCTGACGCTGATCGCAAATGCCTTTGGACTTGCGAATTATACGATTCAGGTGCGTTTCTCGGAAGCACTTTGCGTGCTCCCCTTCTTTTCGGCGGTTGCCATTCCGGGTCTGACTGTCGGATGCCTTCTTTCCAATATCCTGACAGGCTGCTGTCTGCTTGATATCGTGGCGGGAAGCTTCGCGACATTGATCGGTGCCATCGGTGCATACCTGCTCCGTGGCAACAAATGGCTCGTTCCCATCCCAACGATCATTGCTAATGCGATTATCGTTCCCTTTGTACTCTCTTCCCCTTATGGCTACGGCATTGAAGGAAGTTTTTGGTACTTTTCCGCCACAGTCGGCATCGGTGAGATCATTTCCTGTGGCATCCTTGGCATGATGCTTCTCATCAGCCTGGAAAAATATGCTGACAAGCTCTTTACGAAGCCGTCTTTTTGACATAGGTCAGGAACGCATTCCCATTCTGTGCAAACAGTTCTGCGGAATCGTTCATGCCCTTTTTGAAGACCTGCCCGGTTAAAGGATCCATCAGAACCGTGTTGAGTTCGTTGAATCCGATGAGCAGCACGGCATTTCCGTCATTCATCATAACAAGAACGGGGATATCTCTGTTCACGTAGTACAGCATTGCATTTAAGCTACATCCGGACAGTTCAAGCACCTGACATTCTTTCAGGTTATTCTTTAAGATGTCCACGGTCGTATCACCATGGGCGAGCATGTAGGCCGTGTTACGGGCGACCCCTTCGTATGAGAGTATTGTATCAAGGCAAACCGCGAGCGATCCTCTCTCTTCAGTTGCCACATCGCCCTGTATCTTCATAATCTGGTTGCGAGCGCTTCTGTCGCCGGCTTTCCATACGTAATCACCGTCATCGTTGGTCACGTACCCGGATACTTCTGTCGCGGCATTCACCGCTTTTGCAGCCTCTGTATAAACACTGATCATTCCACGAAGCGCATACACATAGAAGTGAGGAATTCTT
>JAIKWO010000153.1 GCA_024684675.1 Lachnospiraceae bacterium | reverse complement strand
GCCATGCGATATCTGCATGATGGTATGCGTATTTTGGATGTGTGTACCGGGAGTGGCTGCATTCTTTTAAGTTTGCTTCGCTATTCGAACGACTGCAAAGGCGTCGGGATTGACTTATCGGAAGAAGCGTTATCTGTTGCGTGCAGGAATGCGGAGGAGCTTTTGCTATCCGGGCGGGCATCCTTTTTTCAAGGGGACCTGTTTGAGGCGCTTGCCAAGACGGGCAGGGAAGAGAAGTTTGAACTTCTCGTATCGAATCCGCCGTATATCCGGAGCGATGTGATCGAGACGCTGATGCCGGAAGTAAGGGATCATGAGCCCCGTATGGCACTTGACGGTGATGCGGACGGGCTTACTTATTACAGAAGGATCTGCACGGAGGCACTGCCTTATCTGTGCGGCGGCGCGCGGATCGTATTTGAGATCGGGTATGACCAGGCGGCCGATGTGATGCGGATCATGGAAGATGTCGGCTTTCGGGGCGTTGAGACGATTAAGGATTATGCAGGTAACGACCGCATTGTAACGGGTGTGTTTTTCGGCTGAGAAGCCGGTTTGTTTTGGAGGATAGTTATGTTTGATAAGCTGGATGATCTTCTGCGGCGTTTTGAAGAGATCACGAATGAACTGAGTGAGCCTACGGTGACGGACAACCAGACCCGTTTTCGTGCGCTTATGAAGGAACAGAGTGACTTAACGCCGATCGTGGAAGCATATAAAGAGTATAAGAAGTGCAACGGCGATATCAAGGACAGCCTGGAGATGCTGGAAGCAGAGAGCGACGAGGACATGCGTGAGATGCTTAAGGAAGAGCTTTCCGATGCAAAAAAGCGTGTCGCAGAGCTTGAGCAGGAACTTAAGATCCTGCTTCTCCCCAAGGATCCGAATGATGACAAGAACGTGATCGTCGAGATCAGAGCGGGCGCAGGCGGTGATGAGGCGGCGCTTTTTGCAGCGGAGATCTACCGTATGTATGTACACTATGCGGAGGGCAGACGCTGGAAGGTTGAGCTCATCAATGTGGACGAGATCGGGATCGGCGGCATGAAGGAAGTGCAGTTCACGATCACAGGACAGGGCGCGTACTCCGTGATGAAATACGAGAGCGGCGTGCACCGCGTACAGCGTGTGCCTGAGACGGAATCCGGCGGACGTATCCATACATCGACCTGTTCCGTGGCTGTGATGCCGGAAGTCGACGAAGACATCGATATCACGATCGATGAAAAGGATATCCGTATTGACGTTATGCGTGCATCCGGTAACGGCGGCCAGTGCGTCAATACGACCGACTCTGCGGTGCGTCTGACACACTATCCGACCGGTATCGTGGTTTACAGCCAGACGGAGAAGTCGCAGATCCAGAACAAGGCGAAGGCATTCGCCCTCTTAAAGTCCAAGCTCTATGATATGGAGCAGCAGAAGCGCCATGATGCGGAAGCGGATCTTCGCCGGAGCCAGATCGGTACGGGTGATCGTTCCGAGAAGATCAGAACATACAACTTCCCGCAGGGACGTGTGACGGATCACCGCATCGGTCTTACGATCTACAAGCTTGATAAGGTTATGAACGGGGATATCCAGGAGATCCTGGATGCCTGCATCGCAGCCGACCAGGCTGCGAAGCTGACCAAGATGAATGAAGAATAAATGGAAAAGCCATCATACTCGAGGGAGTAAGGTTGCTTTTTTGTCATTAACAGTCCTGTAAGCCGATTACGGCAGCATGATCATATTTGCCTGAGAACCGCGCTGCCCGTGCGTGTATCGATGGGAAAAATAGCGATCAGGATGGCACATCGTGCAGGAACCGGTCATCTCAATGTGTGTGGGATCGATGCCGAGCTGTAAGAAACGCGTTCTGATAACGCCCCGCAGGTCGAGCATGAACTTGCCACCGCCTTTCATATCATAGAGAGGCGCCGCGGCTTCTTTTCCGATCAGCGCATCGACTGCATCGGTCACTTCGGCGCCGACCTCAAAACAGCACCTGTCAATGGAGGGACCGATCGCGATCCGGATGTCGGATACGTGTGCACCCAGTGCGCACATTTTCTCGAGCCCTTTCTTTTCGATATCCGCGACCGTGCTGCGCCAGCCTGAGTGGAGTGCTCCGATCACGCCGGAAGTTCTGTCTTCCAGAAGGACAGGTACGCAATCTGCCGTAAATACGGCGATCGGGAGGTTTGGAACATTTGTGACATATCCGTCAGATTCAAGCGTAAAGGGATTGCTGTCATCGCAT
>JAIKWO010000152.1 GCA_024684675.1 Lachnospiraceae bacterium | reverse complement strand
ATAGTCTTCCAGCGCCGCATCATAGATCGCTTCTTTGGAAGCATAATACCGGTAGCAAAGTCCCTGTGAGATACCAAGTTCTCTGGCAATATCCGTGATCGTGGTTCTGTCATATCCTTTTTGGGAGAAAACTTTGAGTGCTCCCAGCAGAATCTCCTGCTTCCTTGTATCGGGATCTTTAACGATTCTCATGGCTGTCCTCACATGCTTCATTTTCTCTGCTGTTATGTATCGTAGCATGACTATTATGATTTGTCAATGAACATTGTTCATTCATTTTATTTTATGATAAAAATAGAAAAATACCCTGCTTCGTCCGGCATGGACACTACGTCTGCATACACTTTTTCATCCGGCATGCCACAATTTTCCACAAGATAAGCCATCTTCCCTGCGGCTGCAGCCTCCCCTTTGAGAAAAGGGATCTTGCTTCCGGCCTTCATCACAACCAGCGTCCCGTCAAAATCCCTGTACTCTCCGGCAGTGATCAGCATGGGTTCGTTGCCAAGAACAAGTGGCAGCTTCAGCGTTGCGGACACCGCACAGAAAGATGTTATCCCACTTACGATCTCTGTTTCAAAACCATGCTCTGCGATCATCTCCGCGATATAGAAATATGACGAGTAGAATCCGGGATCGCCAACCGTCAGGAAGGCAACATTTTTTCCTGCCTGAAGCACTTCCACGATCTGATCTGCTGCCTTTCGGTGCGCCTTGGCAAGATCGTCGCCCCGCATCGGAAAATCCAGCACCAGTTTTTCCTTATTCTCTATCTGCGGACAGGCCTTTACAGCGATCCCGTATGCAGTTCCGGGCTCCGTTCCCTTTGCGGGACAAGCGATCACAGCCGCTTCATTTAGTATTCTTACTGCTTTCAGCGTGAGCAGTTCCGGATCCCCCGGACCCACGCCGATCGCATATAACTTTCCCCTCTTGTTCATGTGAAACGCTCTCAATCTTTCCCATGCTTGCGGATCGCATATTCCGCGCATACTTTTGTCGATTCGATCAGGCTGATGCAGCTCGCTATCCCCTTTCCGGCAATATCAAATGCAGTACCGTGATCCACACTGCCCCTGATAAAAGGAAGCCCCCACGTGATCGTTATGGAGCGATCAAAATCAAGCGTCTTGCAAGCGATATGCCCCTGGTCATGATACATGGAAAGGATCGCATCAAATTCACCCTTCTTGCCACGCATAAACACAGAATCTCCGGGGATCGGACCGATCGTGTCGATCCCTTCCTTCTGAAGCTCTTCTACAGCGGGGAACAGTTCATCCACTTCTTCGGATCCGAATAATCCATTGTCACCGTTATGCGGATTGATCCCCGCGACAGCGATCTTTGGATTCTGAATGCCAACACTTCGGAGTTCTTTGTGGATCAAGTGTACATATTCTACGACATGTTCCTTCGTCACATAATGCACAGCATCAACTAGTGACAGATGGCGGCTTAAAAAGAAGACCTTAAGCTTGTGACAGGAGAACATGGTTAGCGCATACGGCGAATTCGTTTCATTCTGGTAGATCTCCGTATGACCCGGCTCTTTTATCCCGGCAAGTTTGATTGCCTGCTTATTGATCGGCGCCGTGGAGACCCCATCAATTTTCCTGTTTTTTCCAAGTTCGATTGACTTTATGATAAAATCATACGCCATCCGCCCGGCAAGCTTCTGAATCTCTCCCCATTTAAGAGAATCCGTATCGTAGTCACCCGTTTCCATTACATCGATGGTTCCCTGTCGATACATAGCCTCCTCCGGCTCAGCGATCCTATGGAAGCTTACATCTTTTCCCAATATCGCGGCTGCGCGCTGTAGCACTGCAATGCTGCCGATCACAAACGGCTTACATACAGCATGGATCTCCTCACTTTGCATCGTGCCGATCACTGTTTCCGGTCCGATCCCCGCAGGATCGCCCATCGTGATCGCTATGATCGGTTTATACTCACTCATACGCTACTCCTTTTCGGACAGTTCTGATTTGTATTACGCTCTGCCCTTCCATCATCTAAAACAATTTCATTTTATCATAAAAAAATACGCCCCTGCGGATCTTATCGCAAGTGCGTTCTGCAATAAGATGCCTTAGGGACGTATATGTATAAATGTCAAGTCATATCATCAAATGTGAAAAGCGTTCATGCCGGGGTATACGGCACTATCGCCCAGCTGCTCTTCAATGCGAAGGAGCTGATTGTATTTTGCGACGCGCTCCGAACGGCTAGGTGCACCGGTTTTGATCTGGCATGTATTGAGTGCGACTGCAAGATCTGCAATGGTCGTATCCGCTGTCTCTCCCGAACGATGAGAAGAGATCGCCGTATAGCCCGCATTATGCGCCATCTTAATCGCTTCCAATGTCTCAGACACAGATCCGATCTGATTCAATTTGATCAGAATAGAATTGCCTGCGCCAAGCGAGATACCTTTCGAAAGTCTTTCCGTATTGGTTACAAAAAGATCATCTCCGACGAGCTGCACTTTGTTACCAATCTTCGCCGTCATCTTTTTCCAGCCTTCCCAATCTTCTTCATCCAAACCATCCTCGATTGATACAATGGGATATTTATCCACCAAGCTCTCCCAATGTGCGATCAATTCATCGGATGTAAACTCCTTTCCGGATTTAGGCTGTTTATAAAAGCCCTTGCCTTTTTCGCTCTTCCACTCGGAAGCGGCAGCGTCCATTGCGATCATGAAATCTTTACCCGGTTCAAAACCGGCCGCCTTGATCGCCTCAAGGATTTTCTCAATTGCATCCTCATCGCTTTTAAGCTGGTTGGGTGCAAAGCCGCCCTCATCACCAACGGCTGTAACGTCGCCCATCTCCTTAATGAGTTTCTTCAGATTATGGAAGACTTCCGCACACCAGCGAAGCGCTTCTTTAAACGAAGGTGCACCGACAGGCATGATCATAAATTCCTGTGTATCAACAGCGCTGTCGGCATGTGCCCCACCATTTAAGATATTCATCATAGGCACCGGTAATCTGTTTCCCGATACACCGCCAAGGAATCTGTACAGCGGAATGCCAAGCGATTTAGATGCTGCTCTCGCTGTCGCAATCGACACTGCAAGGATCGCATTTGCGCCAAGTTTTGATTTGTCTTTGGTTCCGTCTGCCTTGATCATGGCAGCATCTACCGCATATGTGTCAGATGCATCAATTCCCTTAACAACATCATTGATCACTGTATTGATGTTTGTTACTGCCTTTGTGACACCCTTTCCAAGATATCTTTTCTTGTCTCCGTCTCGAAGCTCCAGAGCTTCAAATTCGCCGGTCGATGCACCGCTCGGTGCCGTACCTGTAGCCACTGTTCCGTCAGCAAGCACGACTTCCGCTTCAACTGTCGGATTACCTCTTGAATCAAGGATCTCCCGACCGATCACTTTCTCAATTGCCAGATTTCTCATGTTCATATTTCCCCTTTCCGCTTAACATAGAATTCCTCTTTTCATTCACCGCAGCAGTCGGTATTTTGAAAAGAGGAATTCACATGATCTATTCGTGTTAGCTTCTGCTAACATATGCATCATATTATACGCCCATCTTAAGGTCAACATGTGCAGCACACTTTTTCTCTTCTTGAGAAAGCTTCTCTTCTGTCATACTGCCATATATCCCGCTTCACAAAACACCAGAAGCACCGGCGCATTTGTTATATGCCCGGTGCTTCCTTCGTTTGATTGTGCATTCTTCGATCGGTCACTTCACCATTTCAGCTCTCCGTCGCCGCCCATCATCTTCGTCATCTCTTCGAGCCGCTCAAGCGGAAACGGAGGTCGCGATACAGGACGCATGGCGATGGACATCAGCTTCATGGGATTGTCATCCGCAGCGATCCGGTTGGAACTCAGTGCCCCGCAGACTTTGCAGCGGTGAACGATCGCCCACTCACCGTTTTTCCTGACCCACACCGCGATCGGTTCCATCGCGCCGCCGCAATCTGCTTCCCGGTCTCCCGGTTCGATATCCAGATGCTGACTGTGAAGGCAGTACGGACAGTGATTTCTGTGATCGCTCCCGGCGCCTGTCGGTACAACGTTCCTTCCGCACACATTACATACAAATGTTTCATTACACGGATGTGTTTTATAGTAACCTTTATCGAATGATTTTTTCTTGTTTTCCCTGTTCATGGGGATTGTCCTCCTAAAAGTAAAATCATAAACCCTTTGGGAGGCTTGTCTGATTGTAAGCAAACCTCCCGGTTATGCTACAATCTCCATTGTTTTGCTCTTGATCAAAAAGCACTCTCCTTATGAAAATGAAATATCCGACCGGCATACGCCGAGCCAAGTTCCTATGCTTTCAATATACGCTCACAAAACTTTATATGCAATGCATAACAGATGCATCTTGCCAGAAGCGCTTTTTGCATTTATGATACTGATTAGCGATATGTCGGACTAATAAAGCAGAAAAGGGGTATTCTATGAAAAAAAATGCGCGTATGCTCTTACTTGCAGCATTAGTGGTTCTTTCTTTTACTACGCTCGGCGTACAGGCCAAAGGCAGAACGATCACATATAACTGCACCAACGCAACGGGGGTCGGTCCCGGAGCATCTCCCATCAAAGACTTTGACTACAGCTATAAAGAATGGGATTACCGGAGTACTTGGACCGCTTCCAACGGCGTTGTACTAAAAGTGGTTCCATATTATGCCCCGAGCAGCGATGAGATCGTGCATTATGAACTTGTGATAGACGGACAGGGTATTGACCTCATGGAGGGCAGTCCCTATATGCAGGCCTGCGAAGAATTGTATCAGTTCAACGGAACATATCAGCCGGGCACTAATGTCCACGTCCCCGAATCATTTTGGGTTCCGGTGACGTCTTCCAAACATATCTTCTTTGAATTCTGGAATGATCCCGCTTTTCAACGGTTTTCGAACAAGTTCCATGAAATCTCAGCAAAAAGATTCACCGGCAAAGCGAATGCTCTTTCAGGAGAGTACGATCTGGTTGGACGCCCCTGGTATATCAAGCACTGGCGCGATACCGCTTTGGGATACGGTGCATTTCAATTCATGGCCTCCAGACCTTATAGCGGCGGAAGCGACGAAAACACCTGGGAGCCGATGTACCATCTTTCTACCTACGGTGATGATTGCATGCAGATCAATCTGTATTTTCTGCCCACGGCTTTTGAGTGGGATGCGATCCATAATATTCTGCGGCTGATGACACCGGATGCGGAAGCCGTCTACAAAATGATCTATTCGGATTACTATTTGCGGGATCAGGGGATCAACGAATATGATACCTGGTATCCGGTCGGAAGTAACACCGAGATCATGCGGCCCGATCCGTATTATTACAATCCTAACTGGAATGAATGGTTGGATGACAATGACTTCCGCGGAGTATGCTACCTGATCCGATGACCGTCACTACTCCGCGGTCTTTCTGAATTTGTCCCTGCTCACGGTCGCTTGCAAGCCTCACCTTAGAACCCTAAGTCATCATTCACGAGGATCACATGAATACGTCCTTCATGCTTGGAATATCTCGTGGTAAGGAACTGACAGCAGATCGTATCGGGTGATTTGCAGTCAAAGCAGGATCCTGTCTTTGCACACGGTGTTGAAAGGCCAAAGCGCTGCGCATTAATGGGTGCTGCCACGTTTCTTGCACGCTTCATGGCATGATCGAGATCTCCGCATACTTTGTTCATACCCACGATAAATACGACCTTCTTCGGTCCGAAAGCAATTGCGGACACGCGATTGGAATTGCCGTCGATGTTAACCAAAATACCGTCGTCCGTCATCGCATTCACGCTTGCAAGGTAGACATCCGCATCATATGCCGCAAGCATCGCAGCTCTTCTGTCAGGCGTTGCGTTTCTGTCTATGAACGTATAGTTCCCGCCCTTAACGGCATCTACAAGCCCGATCTCTTCCACGCTCATTCCGCCGCCCATGGTGATGGTACTTCCTTCCGGAATGATCTCCAGCGCTTTCTT
This sequence comes from Lachnospiraceae bacterium, assembly GCA_024684675.1. Lineage (GTDB taxonomy): Bacteria > Bacillota > Clostridia > Lachnospirales > Lachnospiraceae > VSOB01. The sequence goes on along the minus strand of JAIKWO010000152.1, from coordinate 2,759 downwards.
GAGCGCCTCCTCTTTTGAAGCCGCATAATATCCGGTCATGTTGCGGGATTTGAGGCCTTTGATCACTTTCTGTGCCAGAAGTTCGTTGCGTTTTTGAATGTTTTCGTTCATACCCGTGTTCTCCTCTCTTTGATTCTCATTCTCAATAGCTCTGCTAACTATTACTATAACACGTAACGCAACTTAAACCATCCTATTCCATTTCAAAAATATGTACATCTCCCCAGTGTCTTCTGATCACGATCTCTGCAGTGCAATTTGTATTATCATATAGAACAGACCACTGCGTATTGCTTGTAACATCTTCCGGATTGGGTTCCTGAACGGCTGATCTAATCGCATTCCAAGCGACTTCTCTTGTTATTTTCTCTTTATTATCATCAAGAACATTCAGGATCGCCTGATACCGTTCTTTTCCCTTTCCATACATTCCGTTCTCTATTCCGGGTTGCACTTTGTCAATATGCATAACAAAGAAATTGGTTATCGCTCTTGTTGGCGTGACAACCGGTTCTCTTGTTTCCGATTCACAATCCCACTCCACAGCCACGCTGTTTCCCGCGGCATCATTAATGATAAAATGATAATCTCTTCCGTTCACTGAAAGAATGTCATATTGTTTGATCAGTTCAAGTGCTTCATCGGTGGATGCCGCCTTATCTAAAACGAGCCTTACAAGAAGCGGTGTTGCCAGTTTGGCCTTCCCCGTGTTCCGGACAGTCGGCTCACTTGAAAGCGTAAGCGTCGCGATCGAAACACCTTTTTCATTGATCCCGTCAAGGCAAACAAAGGGCGCTGTAAGGCAAGCCATTTTCTTATCCGGCGTTTCCAATTCATTTGCATTGATATTATCAAGCGCAGCAAATGCAACGGAACGATACCCGTCTTTTGGTTCACATCTGACCATAAGGCAAGATGTATCTAATCTGAAATCGTAGTTTCTTCCCATCAGAATGTTTCCGGCGACATCTTCTGTCCTATATGCACTGCAGCCAAACGAAGGTACTTTAATACTTACCGGAAGCAGCGGTAACGACTCTGCAATAACCGCATCGGCAAAGCCCTGGGTATCCTGATAACCGGAGTTGATAATATCATCAAGGCTGTAATCATACTTAACATCCATTGTATAGAGGTCATAATGATCATTATAATCCGTAAGTTTTTTTATAGTGCCTATCGTTCTGAATCTCGTAATGTACAGTACAACGAATCCAAGAATCGCGATCAAAACAACGACCGCCAATCCTAATACAAACTTCTTTGTATTACTCACAATTCTAATCCTCCTTACCAAAGTATCTATTTTATAGCACATTACATCTGCAGAAAGACCTTATGCACTGATTCAGATCGTTTTTACACGAAACGCCGGCCATTTTAGCCAAATCGTTGAATTCCCATTTTTTGATCTCTATTAAAAAATCTCATTTCTGCCGATATACTATATGGCAACTTATCTTCATGAAAAGGATTTCATGATCGTTCGCAGGGAGGTGACAAGATGAAGATAGGTGAAGCAAAGCAGATCTGTTATGCAAATCATACGAAACTGTTCGATCAGATGCGCACTCTTTCAAAGCGCAAAGAAGAAGCCGAGGCGCAATACCGTATTACCGGCAAGGGCAGTTTTTCCGAGGAAGCGGCCACGCTGGAATTATCCCTAAATGATACGAAAAAGGCTTATGAAGAGAATCAGAAAGTGATCGAAGAAGTCATGGATCAGTGGACGGCTACTTTCAATGCGGAAGTGTCCAGACAACAGGGTGAAACGATGGCAGAATGCGCCGAAGATCTCGGCAAGATCATGACCGTCTTCAGACGGCTTGCGCACGGTGATATCGTGCCGCAGGGCGATGAACGGCGTCTCATGGAATATGATGAGAAAATGTATCAGGCCGCAAAGAATCTTCAGATGATGGCGCAGATGGCCGAGAAGGAAAGAAAACGCCACAAATCCCTCTGGGATGATGACGAAATAAAAGAAAACCCCGCGGATCCAATGGCTACCGCGGATAATACCGAGTATGCAGGTGAGCTGCCGGATATAGAAATGCCCGAAGAGACAACAATCGAAACCTAAAATATAAGACCGGAGATAAAAATAATCTCCGGTCGCATTATTTGCTTTCCTTAATGAAGTGTTCTTCGAAAAAGTACTGCAGGTGCTTTTTGTAATGCTTCAAAAGCTTCTCTTCGTCATGCTCTACGAAGTGATAGAGGTAGAACGGCGCATAGAATTCCATGGCATAGACGCGCGCATTGCCTTTTACCATCAGGCCTTGTTCCTGAAGTTCTTCGAAAATTTCCTTCTCTCGGTTAATTGGGATATCCACAAAAAACTCTTTGTAGATCTCTGCCATCTGCGGATTGCGAAATTGCTCGATCAGCAGCATCTGGCGGAATTGCACGATCAAAGGGTCTTTTGTCTGGTACTCAAACATTTTAAAAGCCTGTTTTTTCAGCTCATCAATCCCGCGGATCTTGGATGTGATCGTGCTGCTTTGCGCTAGATAGCGCTCTTTTAAGGATACAACAAGCGCATCGAAGATCGCTTGCTTACTTTCGTAATGTTTATAGAGCGCGCTGTTTCCGATTCCGACCTTATCCGCGATCTCGCGGACTGACACTGCTTCGAACCCCTTTACCGCAAAGAGTTTCAGCGCTTCTTCCAGTATGATCGTTTTGGTATCACCCTTTAATCTCGGCACCGTTATCTCCCTTCATCTTCTTCACCAAAAGAAGGATACATTCGCCTA
>JAIKWO010000142.1 GCA_024684675.1 Lachnospiraceae bacterium | reverse complement strand
TTCTTTCTTATGGGGTATAGCAAAAAACTATATATAATGTATTGGGGGGTTACAAGAGTATACTAGCAAACCTCTGTCAATTTTTCCATACGCGGTTTACACAAAATTACTAAAAATGGCATACTGTTTTTGGTAATATTTACTAAAACAGTGCTTCAAACTCTTCTCTTGTAATCTTTTCTTTCTCTAATAAAAGTGCCGCACAACTATGAAGAACCTGCTCATTCTGCAGGATCAGCTCTTTTGCCTTTGCATAACAATCATCGACAATCCGCTTCACTTCGGCGTCGATATCACCTGCAACGCGCTCACTAAAACTTCTGTGATGTGCAAGATCACGACCGATGAATACTTCGTCATCTTCATCATCGTAATTAATCACACCAACATTCTCAGACATACCGTATCTGGTGACCATTTTTCTTGCAACCTTCGTTGCCTTTTTGATATCGCTGGATGCGCCGGTCGTGATATCGTCAAAAATAATCTCCTCCGCGATACGTCCACCGAGCGACACCATAATCTCCTGAAGAATCTGTCCCTTTGTATGGAACATCTCATCCTTTTCGGGAAGTGGCATCGTATAGCCTGCCGCTCCGTTTCCTGTCGGAATAATGGAAACGGTATAAACCGGTCCCACATCGGGCAAACAATGGAACAAGATCGCATGACCGGCCTCGTGATAAGCGGTAATTCTTTTCTCTTTATCCGTAATCAGACGGCTCTTCTTCTCGGAACCGATCCCAACCTTAATGAATGCTTTTTTAATGTCTTCCTGCTGAATGAACGCACGGTTATCCTTTGCGGCATTGATCGCGGACTCGTTCATCAGATTCTCAAGATCCGCACCGGTAAAGCCGGCCGTCGTTTTTGCAATCTGGCTTAAATCGACATCATCCGAGATCGGTTTGTTTTTGGAGTGAACCTGCAGAATCGCTTCTCTGCCACCGACATCAGGCACATCGACACTGATCTTCCTGTCAAAACGCCCCGGTCTTAAAATCGCGGGATCCAAAATATCAACGCGGTTCGTTGCTGCCATCACAATGATGCCTTCGTTTACACCAAAGCCGTCCATCTCAACAAGCAGCTGATTCAACGTCTGTTCTCTTTCATCATGTCCGCCGCCCATACCGGTACCGCGCCTTCTGGCAACAGCATCAATCTCATCAATAAAAACAATACACGGTGAATTCTTCTTTGCATTCGCAAAAAGATCTCTTACGCGGGAAGCACCGACGCCGACAAACATCTCAACAAAATCTGAACCGGAAATACTGAAAAACGGCACATTTGCCTCTCCGGCGATCGCTTTGGCAAGAAGCGTCTTACCTGTACCGGGAGCACCTTCCAATAAAACACCTTTCGGAATTCTTGCGCCGACTTTTGTAAATTTCTCGGGGTCCTTCAAAAAATCAACAATCTCTTCAAGATCCGCTTTTTCTTCTTTGAGCCCTGCTACATCCTTGAACGTTACTTTTACGTCGCCAAGCGACATTTTGGCACGGCTCTTCCCGAAATTGAGCATCTTGCCGTTGCTTCCGGCATTCTGTGAATTCATCATCGTAAAGAAGAATACACCGATAATCAGAACGATCAGCATCGGCAACATCGAATTAACGAACCAATTCTCCTTCGGTACATCGCGCATCAATACATTGATGCCCTTTTCATCAAAAAAATGCTCGGTCTCGGAAACATCCGGAACATAGAGAACTTTTGTCTCACCGGTATTCAGTGTCACACGCACGGAACCGGTCGGTGTTTCTTTGTTCGGCGCGATCACAACATCCGTGACCTTCCCGTCTTCTAAATCCTTTACCAGTTCCGCTTTTGTATAGCTTTCTTCTTTATTGTTCATCTGGCTGAACATAAATGTCGCGAACAGCAGAAGGGCAATGATAAAGAAATATGTATTCAAGCTTTTGCCACTTTTGTTCAAGGAACTGTCCTCCTTTGGGTCTTCCTGGCAGTCAATCAGTCAAATTCCACTACGCCGATATAAGGCAGATTGCGATAACGCTGATCATAGTCAAGACCATAACCTACAACAAATTCATCCGGAATCTCAAATCCGGTATAGTCCACTTTTACATCGATCACTCGTCTGTCCGGCTTATCGAGAAGCGTGCAGAGTGCAAGGCTCTTAGGTCCTCTGGACTGCAAAATCTGCAATAGATAGCTGAGCGTTCTGCCCGAGTCAACGATATCTTCAATGACAATTACATCTTTGCCTGCCAGAGGCTCATCCAGATCCTTTACAATCTTTACAACACCGCTGGACTTTGTGTCGCTGCCGTAGCTGGAAACAGACATAAAATCAAGAGATACCGGCAACTGGATACGCTTTGCCAGCTCACACATGAAAAAACTGCCGCCCTTTAATACGCAAACAAGATGCACCTGTTTCCCGGCGTAATCACGGGTAATTCTCTCGCCAATCTCCTGGATCTTTGCATCCACTTCTTCTTCCGTCAACATCACTCTTACATGTTCACTCATCGTAAGGTCCTCCTGTCACAACAATTTGCAATATAGTCTCTGTGGTCTCCCCCACTTTGTATGCTTCACTGATCCGATATCCCACAATCCAGAGAATATGATCTCCATCCGCCACAAGCGGGATCCGATTTCGTTCATCCCTCGGGACCTTCTCTTCAATCAGATATTCCTTTAAGGATTTGTGATGTCCCGAAGCACTGATTGTAAAATGGTCGCCGCTCCTTCGCCCTCTTATCGTAACGGATTTTTTTATTTTATCATAATCAAACCACTTCGTATACTTTTTTTGCGGAACACGCTGCATGGATGAGGCCTTGATAAGCGTGCACGTAAACGTTGTTCCGTCCGACAAGACCGCTTCTCCGGGAATATGGATCGATGTTTCCGTAATACGCTCTTCAACGTCTGCTTCTTTTTTTGAGAAAATCAGATCACCATACACTCTTTTCACAATCATTCCGTATGGCAGATCCGCGCTCCCATTGTTTTCTCTTTCAGCAAGTGCCGCTACCGCCTTTAAATGCATAGCCGACAAGTCTTTTCTCGTCCCTGCAAGCATCTCTGACGCAAGCATCAGGATCCTCTTTCTGAGAAAAGGATCCTCTTTTTTGAAATCGGCGATTCGAATCAATATACTGTCTTCTTTCAAGTTCGCGCATCTGTCAAAAGCTTCCCGGGTCAGCTTTGATAAGAAGTTTTCCGCCTCTTCGACATATGCCGCTGTCTCCGCAATATGGCGCGATGCATGATGACAGATCTCCCTGTCTGCATACGCTAAAATACGATGCCTGAGCTTGTTCCTTGTATAAGTTTCATCCTCATTCGTTGCATCCGTGCAATAATCCATGTGTTCATCGGAAAGATACTTCTCAATCTCGCTTCTCTCAAGGCACAGAAGCGGTCGGATGATATTATCGCGCTTCGGCCTGATACCCGCAAGCCCACGAAGTGCAGTTCCCCGAAAGAGATTAAAAAGCACCGTCTCGGCACAATCATTCATGTGATGTGCGACCGCGATCCGAACATGTGCAGATGCATCTTTTCTCATCAGCTCGTCCGCAACCTTGGCAAATGCGCGGTAACGAAGAATGCGGCCTGCCTCCTCAACAGTCAGCCCGTTCTCACGTGCATAGACCGGCACATTTTCTTTAAAGATACGACAAGGGATATTCTTGTTATCACATAGCTTTTTGACATAATCCGCATCATGCTCGGCTTCCTTCCGAATCCCATGATGCACATGAACAATATAAAGCGAAAAAGGAAATACTTCGGAAAGCTTTTCCAGCATCAAAAAAAGGCAGATCGAATCCGCTCCGCCGGAAACCCCTGCGATCACCAGATCATGGGGCATGATCATATTCTTTTTACGAATAAAAGCCTCTACCTTCTGCAACATATTTCTTCAGTCAATAATAGCGGATAGCTGTCTGCCATCCGCTGCTATTCTTTCTCTTTAAAGATAATTTCTCCGTCGTGAACCAAACCAAGCTTATCCTTTGCAACTTCTTCCGCATATTTCTTGGTCTTGGTGTATTTCTTGTATTCTTCGATCTCTTCCGTTCGCTTCATCTCGTCATCAATCTGACGCATCAGTGCTGCTTCACGCTCTGCATATTGTTCCTGCTTCGCTTTCAACTCGATGCTTTTGATCCCGACAACTACCAGAAGCATGGCAACTACGATCATGATCATCGTCATTGCCAAACGGTTCTGCCGCTTTTTACGGAAAGCCAGTTTGCGCTTCGCCATATGTCAGCACTCCCTATTACATCGTTAACATAATATTAGTGTAACACGTTTTGCGGCATTTTCAACCGAAATCCCGAAAAAACCTAGTTTAAATAGCGAAAGAGCTCTTTAGCCTCTTCTTTTTTAACCGTTTCTTGTACATCCAATACTTCCACGCGTACTTCTTTATTGCCAAATCCAATTGTTAGGATATCGCCGACTTTTACATTGGCGGATGCCTTAGCCGGTCTGTCATTTAACAAAACACGCCCTGCATCACATGCATCATTCGCAACAGTACGACGCTTGATCAGTCTGGATACTTTCAAGTACTTATCTAATCTCATATACTCACCAAAACGAACTCACAGTTCTCAGAAAAAAGGGAGAAGGCAAATGCCTCCTCCCTTTGGATATTCATTATCTTATTTGTTAACGATGTCCTTTAAAGCCTTACCAGCTTTGAACTTAGGAGCCTTGGAAGCTGCGATCTTCATTGTAGCGCCTGTCTGAGGATTTCTACCCTCTCTAGCTGCTCTCTTGGAAGTCTCGAAAGTACCGAAACCAACTAACTGAATCTTGCCGCCTTTTTTAAGCTCTTTTGCAACAGTATCTGTGAAAGCTTTAAGTGCCTTCTCAGCATCTTTCTTGGATAAACCAGCCTGCTCAGCCATAGCTGCAACTAATTCTGTTTTGTTCATTTTGAACTCCTCCTCTTTCGTGAGTTTTTGTTTTTGATTTTATAGTATTTCTGCGAAACACCTATATACA
>JAIKWO010000129.1 GCA_024684675.1 Lachnospiraceae bacterium | reverse complement strand
CAAGTTTTTATCAAAAAAGAAAAAATAACGATACAAAACAAAGAAAGAAGGAGGAAACATCATGCTGACCGTTAAGGCCCCGATCGAACTGAAATGTGCCGATCTCATGATCCCCTCCGGAGAAGATTTTTACAAGCGCATTACCGGTAACTATGAGATGATCACTTCCGGCATCACGGAAGAAGAGCTGTTGCATGTCGTGACCACGCCGCCCGAGATCTACTTTGCGGGCGAGGGGCAGACAGGAATCCTGAATGAGACGAACATTTCAAATCGTCAGGAGACCAAGATCGATGTGATCAACAATCTGGTCAACCGCATCCTTGTTGCCGAGAATGTCGGGTTCACGTATCAGGATCGTGTCTATATCACGAATATCCTGCATAAGATGGGAATTCGTAACGACCGGCTTTTCATGAACCAGGTGGCGCATATCAGGGAAGAAGTATCCAATACGACCAAGCTGGTCAATATGTATTGGGACTATGTGTCGGATCTAAAAGAGATGCTTTCCGAGTATAAGAATAATCTTTCGGTTCAAAAGGAAGGCGATCAGACGATCGAAGAGGACAGATCCGTTTATCTGCATGAGGAGATCATGAATCGTCTGCAGACCGCTTCGATCTATCAGGAAATGAACAATTTTCACAGGAATGCACTGAACCTGACGGAGATCACGGAAAGCGAGCTGCTTCTTTCAGACCAGAGCAGGCTGTCACAGAACATTCTGCTGCAGGAGCTTAAGAATGCGGCAAGGTCCGAAAACCGTCCCTTAATCTATCGGCATGAGAACTACTATGAAGAGCAGGATCTCTCGGAAGAGAATGTGACGGAAGAAAACGTGACGAGGCAGATGACTTCGGCGGTGCTGCTTAACCTTATCGACAATGTACTGCAGATCAGGCAGGATGTTACGAACCGATCCGGCAGTCCGTATTATCATATGGAAAACGCGCTGTTTCAGACAGCGGAGAATACGCTAAGCCGCCTTCGGATGAATCTTACGAGTGAGATTCGAAGGGATGTACATGCAGGTGATACGATCATCAATCAAAACCGCGTGACGGCAACGGAGTTGAATGTTTTAAACCAGTTGTTTAAAGGCGGAAAGACAACGGAGATCACGAACCTGAATCATCTTCTGACGGAGAATCCGGAGGAAATACCCGCTTCGGAAGAGACCGCAGCAGAGCTCTCCAGACAGGTGACCAATCTTTTGGATGAGCGTCACAATGTGACGCAGCTGAATCTGGAGAACATTAAAAACGAGTCGGAAGAGCATTATCTTACTGAGCAGAACACCGATCTTTTGCAGCAGCAGCTGCAGATGATCAATCAGCACAATTTGGAGATGCAGGCGCAGTATCTGGAGCGCATTCGCGAGATTCAGGAAAAAAGCGCACTGCCAGCCAAGGGCTTGGCACCGGAGGAGCGTCGCAAAGATGCGCTCCTTGCTTTGACTCATCCGGATGTGTTCATGAAAAGCCATGCTGATTCCAAGGCAAAAGAGAGTGAGCGGCAACAGGCACTCAGTCAGGTCTATCGCGATGCGCTTCCGGAAGGAACGAAGCAGGTTTTCAATCTCCTGCAGCAATATATCGAAGCACCGGAAAAGCTGCGTGGTTCGGTCAATATCTCCAGAGACAATATGGGAATGCTTTTAAATGATATCCGCGAAGTGGAGCGAACCCATCGTGTGACGGAGCATGACGAGACTGAGATCTCAAATCAGGTGCGTGAGATCACGGAACGAGTCGCCACACACTATCATGAGACGGTGCTGCCTGCAAGAGGCGGGAGCATCACCAAAAACGAAGCTTCTGAAAATGTGGAGATGATCCATAAAACGCAGAATGAGATATCGCAGGAAGAGCTGCTTGAAACCATGATGGAACAGAGCAGGATGCTCCAAAAAAGGCAGGAAGTCAAGGAACAGAATGTCGAGACGAGAACGATTGAGAATAAGACGATCACCAATACGGTAGACAGGCAGTTTACCGAACGCACGGAAGATATCACGGAGATGATCCGAGAGGGCGTACGCCGGCAGATGGGAACCATTTCCGATCAGGTCTTTCGTAAACTGGAAAAAAAGATGGAAAGCGAGAAACGCAGACGAGGTCTGTAAGATGAGGTAGTTATGGGGTTGCTTGATACCATAGGCGCTGCTGCACAGAGTGCGTTAGGCAACGTGAAAGACGGTTTTGAGGACAATTTGAATTATGTCTCCGGCAACATTCCGAAGGCATGCCTGTATGTAAGGGATATTACCGGAAAAAATCTGGGTACGGAACAAAATCAGGCACAGTCTCTGATCGAGGCAGTCAGAGAGGGCTGGGAGGTTATAAAGTCTTTGCAGGACGGCGGGACAGGAAATCTGTCAGCGAACCATTACAGAAAACTGGAAGTTCAGTACAATCCTTCCAGTCTTACCTTAAAGACAGCTGCCGGCAAATCAGTCCGACCGATGGGCGGCGATATGGGCGGCGCCAATGCGAACCAGATCGTGCAGGTCATCAATCCGGTTGCAACAGAGCTTAGCTGCGAGATCATCATAGATGACATGAATGTCTTTGATGCCTTTGCCGCAGACGGCGTGAATGTTCTGACTGCCGGTGGCATCAGCTCAATGACACAGGCGATCAAAAAACGGAATGATGGAAAGAGTTATTCCGTTCAGGATGCCGCGGAGGCTCTTCTTGCGCTGGTTCTCACAACGGAGACGAGGCAGGTCATTTTTGCCTGGAGCAAGATGTTTTTCAGGGGGGAAGTGACCAATACGAATGTACGATTTACGATGTTTAATAAGCGCGGTAACCCGATCCGCGCCGTGATCGAGCTGACAATCAGACAAGGTGATGAGTTCGAAGCGGATGAGGCACTGTGGGAGAAAGCTTTTGACAAGGCTTTCGGGGCTGATCCGACAGAGGACATGGAGAATGAAAGCGAAGAAGCAAATTGGTACGAGCAGATCTTAAACATCAGGCTGTAGGCGAGGAGATAACGGGATGGATTTTGGTGCTATACAAGCTGCCCTTTCGGCTGCGAAGGATGCAATATCTCCGGTAACGGATCCCATCGGGGAGAATATATCCGGCGTTTTCGCAAAGGCTTGCGTTCAAGTGGTCGATATGCGTGTTCTTGCAAGCGGAGGCGATGTTGAGCCGATCGATTCCCCGAATCCGAACGGCGGGAAAGGATATCGCCTGAATGCAGGCAAAGGCATTACAGACGGCATGAAGAAATTTTCGGCTGGCGACCTGACAGCAATGGTAAAAACGGCAGGTGGTCCGCTGATGGATATGGTAAACGCGGTGCAGGGCGAAGATGAAGAAGCCACTGCAGAGCGAAAAAAGCTGCTTGAAGATGCGGATGCGGCATACTATACATCTGTCGGCGGCGCTTCCGTCAAGACTTTTTGGCTACAGTTTAACCCAAGTGAGCTTGTCATGAACGCACAGGGCGGCGGGCGCGTGCAGAAGACCAGCTTTTCGGAAAAAGAGGGCGGAACCGGTTTGCAATTCGGCGCAGCTGATGCCCGTATCGATATGGGCGTGAAGTTCTATTTTGACAGCCTCTCACTTGATGATGCATTCTGGGGAGATCACCTGAGCGCAAATGCAACGTCGGTCTCCGGTATCGCCGGCAAACAGATCAAAAAGAGACTGGGCAAAAAAAGGCTTACGGTGCAGCAAAAAGTAGAGGGATTTACTGCTGCGCTCCGATCCAAATACACAAGATGGGTCACGTTTACCTGGGGGAGCATGCAATATACCGGCTTGGTGAACAATGTTCTGGCCAAGTATACGATGTTCGATCATTCCGGGGAACCGGTGCGTGCAGAAGTGCAGTTGCAGATTGTTCTGTTCGATCAGGCAGCGGAGCCGTACAGGCTCGGCAAATGGGAAAAGAAATACAAAGCAGCCTTCTCAAGTGATCTGGATCTCTCGAATGCAGGACAGAAACTGATGGGCGGTTTGATCAATCTCGCACACTAATGCCGGGGAGTTTTCTATGGCAACATACAGCTATGAAGATCTGCGCGAGGATTTCAAGAACTTTGTGAATCCGCAGCTGCAGATCTATATCAATGAAAAAGACTTTGAATCAAATAAAAAGAACCTGAAGATCTCCGATGTGACGGTGGAGAATACGGTCGGATATGAAGCTTCGGTTGCGTCATTCTGGATTTATAACTGCTTTTTGCAATCGGACAGCCGTTTTGATTTTGATGCGATCAAGTCATATATCACGATCGGTCTGCCGGTCAGAATCCAGATGGGCTATGACAACGGTGCCATGGATGTATTTATCGGTTTTATTACGCAGGTCAATTTCAGCTATGAAAGAGATGAAATGCCCGGCGTAAAAGTGACCTGCATGGACGTCAAGGGGATCATGATGGCGACGCGCTATGAAAAGCAGCTTAAAGCAACAACGTATTCCGAGTCGGTTCGCGAGATCTTTAACGCTGACCTCTATCAGCAAATGGAATCGAACGGTCTGATCAAAAAGATCGACATCACGGATACACCGGACAAAAAGACGCGCGATGTAAGTGGCGGCGGTCAGGAAGAAGCAAGCGCAAAGTCGATGGAGATGGTCGCAGAGAGCGATTATGAGTATGTGGTAAAAGTCGCAAAGCGCTTTAACTACGAGTTCTTTACCTCGAACGGCGTTGTTGTGTTCAGACCGGCCAAGAACAATAAGGAGATCCTGATCGAGATCGGACCGAGTACGGGACTTAAGGCGTTTGATGTGGAATACGATATCACGGGTCTTGTTGAGAGCGTGGAGGTTCGAACGACGGATGTAGGCAAGGGCAAAGTCATTTCGGCATCGGGTAAGGGCAATAACAAGGTTTCCTACGGAAGCAAAGCGAAAGCGCTTCTAAAGGGGACGAAGAAGGTTTATGTTGATCCGACCGCGGCCGATCAGGCGGATTGCAAGAACAGACTCAGCTATCTGTTGGAGGATATTTCCTATCGTTTCGGGTCGCTCACGGCAACGCTCATCGGACTTCCGCATTTTATCCCGGGACGTTTTATCCAGCTCGAAGGACTCGGGAAGGGTGCGGACAACACCTTTTATCTGACAAAGGTAACGCACTTCATGGATTCTGAAGACGGCTACTACACCAAGATCGAGGCGAAGGCCGCAACATTAAAAGGATAGACACCGGAGAACAGGATTATGGGACTTTTTGAAGTCATGCAGGATATCTCGGCAAAAGAAATATTGAAAACCGACACAGGCGATAATCGCATCATGGGCGTGATCGTTGCCAAAGTGACGGAGAATTACAATAAAGATATGCCCGGTCGTGTCTGCATCGAGATCCACACAAGAGATTCGGAAGCAAATGTATTAAAATGGGCCAGAGTGGCAATGCCTTCAAGCGGTCCGCAGTACGGGCACTATTTTCTCCCTGAGATCGGGGATGAGGTTCTGGTCGTGTTTGAGCAGGGCAATATCGAGCGTCCGTATATCATTGGTTGTATTCCGAAGGATGCGGACAAGTTTTTGAAAAAATGTGCCGACGAAAACAATCAGTATAAGAAGATCGTCAGTACGCACGGTAATACGATCTACATGGAGGATAACAAGGAAGGTGACGGTGATAAAGACAAGATCCGGATCCTTACCTCGTTGGAAGATCATTCGATCGAACTGGACAATGAGAAGCATGTCATCCGCATTGCGGACAAGGATAAGGATGACATGATCGAAATGAAAACGGAGAGCGGGGAGATGACGATCCTCGCAAACAAGAAGCTGACCATCAAGGTCGGCGATAATATCGAAATGGTGATGAACGGCGGAAACGGCGGCGTTACGCTGAAGGCAACCAAGTTTGACGTACAGATGACCAACTCGGTCAAGCTGCACGGAGACAGTGGGATCAGCATGGATGCGGGAACCGTTAAGGTTGAAGCCAACGCACAGCTTAAAATGACAAGCAGCGGTGCCGTCATGATCGACGGGACACCGATCAAATTAGGATAGAGAAAGGCAGGTAGAAACAATGCCGGATAAGAGTTTTCTCGGTACCGGAATGAAATTTCCGCCGCAAATCAACAGAGCGACCGGGCGTTTTGTGACGGCCTCTTTGGAAGAGAGTGTAAAAGAATCAGTCTATCTGATCTTAATGACGCAGAAGACGGAACGCTTCTTAAGGCCGCAGTTCGGGAGCACGATCATGTCGTATACCTTTATGGATGTGAACGCAACAACGATCACGATGGTGCAGCGTGAAGTCACTGAAGCGATCATGCAGCAGGAGCCGCGCGTATCGGATGTCAGTGTGACGACGGACCAGCAGGTTCGTGACGGATGCCTGATCTTTAACGTGGCTTACACGATCAGTGAGACCAATAAGCGGGATAATCTTGTGTTCCCGTTCTACTTAAATGTGACGCCAGAGGAAGAAGAAAATGAACCAGAACACTATGAGGAACCAACAGAAGAAATATCAGGTTGACAGGCGCAGCGCAAAAGACATTTGCGATACGATCGCTCGCCTTGCCTCTTCCTACACACCGGAATGGCATTTTTCCAAGGATGATCCGGATATCGGTTCCGTGATCGGTATTCTTTTTGCGGCCCAGATGGAAGGCAACATCGACAGATACAATCAGGTTCTGGACAAATACCATACGGAGTTTGTGAACCTGCTCGATATCTCATTAAAGCCTGCGAAGCCGGCCAAATCGGTTGTTTTGCTGAACCTGATCCAGGATACGATCCCCGGTGCTCCGGTTGCGAAGGGAACGAAGCTTCTGACGGATGCGGATGCGGGTGATCCGCTTATATTTGAGACAGACTTTAATGTATATGTGACAAATGCCGATATTACGGACGCTTTTTTAAGTGATAAGGACGACGGAAATGTGATCCCCTTAAAGGGCGATTTTGAGTCGCCGCAGATCGTTCTCCCGGAGCAGATCCAAAGCGGTGCGGCAAGCGAAGAGGAAGCGGACGAAAGTACGCCCGCGCTATCCTTTGAGGAGGAAGAGACCGAGGCTGCACAAAATGCTTCCTGGCGGCCGTTTTCCCTGTTCAACGAGACCGGAGGCATTCATAAGAATGCACTGCTTTTCTATCATGACATTGTTTTTGATGTTGTGGGAGAGGACATCTATGTCAGGATCCTCGGCAATGAACGTCTTTTGGAAAAAATCAGGGAGGGCGCATTTTCATTCCTGTACTATTCCGGAGAGGGTCTGCTTCCGTTTGGCTATGTGGAGTTTAGGGATGACGGAACGATCGTCCTTCGCAAATCCGAAGAGAACAAGAAGCTTATGATCGAGGGAAAAGAATACAGTCTTCTCGCATTGGTGGCCAATGAGCCGATCAAGGAGAACTATGAACTGGAGGATATTCTTTTTTCCACAGCAGGTGATTCCACGGATGCGGAAGCGGTCAATAACGGTGCAACAGACTATGATGTTGCGGATTTCGATCTGTTTGGCGATACGCTTTCCTTATACGCTGAGTGTTACATCGGTCATGACACGTATTTTGCAAAACAGGGTTCGCTGATCACGATCGAATTTGATGTGACTTATCCGGAGCATCGTCTGGAGATGTCGCTTCAGCAGATCAATGACGAGCTGAAGATCATCAAGAAGAAACCGAAAAGCTTCGTATCGGATGCGATGGCGGAAGTCTTTGCCGAAGAAATATCGATTGAGTATTATAACGGGATCGGTTGGAAAAAACTGAACTGTAAGCAGGAATACAAGACCATGTTCGCAAGGATAGAGCAGGGGCACTATCAGCTCTCTTTTATCTGTCCGAAGGACTGGACAGAGACGGATGCGGGTGCTTATGAGGGCAGATGCCTGCGGTTGCAGCTTCTTCGCTCCGACAACTGTTATATCCGCCCTGCAATCCATCATTATCCGCACATTCAGAATCTGCGGATCGCCTTTTCATACGAACAGCAATATGTTCCGGCGGCAAGAGCGGTTGCGATCATGGGAACGGCGCGTGTGCCGATGACGTCCAAAATGGGCGGCAGGGGACGGTTTACCGCATTCTCCGTCAGCAGATATATGGATGATGCGCTGTATCTGGGATTTGACAAAAAGCTGGAGAACGGTCCGATCAGCATGCTGTTCATGCTTAAGGACGGCACGCAGTATGAAGGTGTGAAAACCGTTTTTGAATATGCAACGGCAAAAGGCTTTAAACAGCTGAAAGTGCTTGATTATACGCAGGATTTTTCCAGATCCGGAATCGTTCTTTTCATGCCGCAGACGGATATGAAGGAGATTACGATCGAGGGACGGAAGCGCTATTGGATCCGGATCAGACGTCTGGAAACGGCGCATGGCGGAGAGTATCAGCCGACGCTTCCCGTGATCTCGGATATCAAGCTGAACGCGGTCATGGTATCGAATATTGAGACAGGAATGGAACAGGATTTCTTCCTGGAAGATCTGACGCCGTTCATGCATTTTGCCCTGCCGGCGGAAAATATCCTCGATATGGACGTATGGGTCAATGAAAAAGGATACCTGACCCCGCTTGAAGTGGACACTATGATTGAGCAGGATCCTGACAAAGTGCGTGTCGAGTACGACATGCTCGGCGAGATTCACGCGGTTTACATAAAGTGGAGCGAGACGGAAAGTCTGGAGGATTCCGAAGACAGACGCGTCTATGTGATCGATCGTATGAACAATGAGATCATCTTCGGTGACGGCGTTCATACGGATATCCCGCGTGTGATGGATGATGTCGCATTCCGGGCAACCATCAGAAGCTGTAACGGATACAGCGGAAACGTATCCGAAGGCATGATCATGGATTCGGCGACGCAGCTTACCTATATCGGCGATATCTATAATCCGGTCAGGGCTTTCGGCGGGAGCAATATCGAAGATCTCGAAAGCGCATTAGAGCGCGGTGCCAATATCCTGCGTTCCAGGAAACGCCTTGTTTCGGCTGATGATTACGCGCGTGAGATCATGACTTTTTCCGATAATATCGATCAGGTGAAATGCATCGCAGGTCGTTTGCGTGACGGTTCCGAACAGGAGAGCGCATTATCGTTTGTTGTTCTTTTAAAGGATTACATGGAAGGTGCTTTTTCGTTTCATGGGCTTTCCGGCGCGCTTCGTAAGCACCTGCTTGAAAATTGCGAGCTGACGGTTGCGGAAGAGGACATCCATATCGTGGAGCCTGTTTTTGTCGATATTTCGGTTGATCTATGGGTGGAAAGCGTCAAGATGGATGATACCTTTGAAGTGCAGAATGTTCTCCGGGATTGCCTGAAGCAGTATCTGGAGCCGCTGCAAACGGAATCGGGCGCAGGCTGGAAGATCGGAACCCTTCCGCAGAAGTCGCCGATTCTGATGAAGCTTAATATTTTAAAGAGCCGTGCGATCGTAAAGAAGCTTGCGATCATTGCAAAATATACGGATGAGAACGGGGTTCACGAAGTCGATTTGGATGAAGTGAATGTGACGCCGTTTATGATCTGCCGGAGCGGGGAACATCATGTACATGTTCTGGTGGATGAAGAATAGCACGTGGGAGAGATACCATGCTGAACACGAAAAATCTGAATGACATTCGATTTGAAGACAGGCTGGGCGAGGCCATTACACAGATACCGCTTTATTCGCAGGAATGGACCAATTTCAATCCTTCCGATCCCGGTATCACGATACTGGAGAATCTGACGGCATTTGAATCTTTACAGCTGCAGGGGATCAATCAGATCACGGTACCTATACGTCAGAAGCTGCTTCAGCTTGTCGGATTTGAAGCCAAAAAGGGGAAATGTGCACGTGTCCTGCTATGCGCAGAGGGCGTAACGCACCCGATCAGCTTTCCCGCCAACCAGCGTTTTCATCTCGGTACCATGGCGTTTGAAACGAATAAGCCGGTGGAGCTTACGGGCGATTCCCTGACCGGAATTTATGGAAAACGGGATGATGTGTTTTACGATTATACCGAAAAGCTGGAGCGGGAGATCCCGATTCCCTGCATGATCTTCGGAGAGAACCCTAAGAGCGGCGATGCAGTGTATTTTGCGGCCAATCATCTTCCTGATCCGGACGAAGAGATTATCTTTTATGTCCGCGCTTTTAATCGTCATAACCGCAATCCTTTTTCCGACAAATGGCGCAATACGTTTGCGGCACTAAAGTGGGAATGCTATACACAAGACGGTTTCGTGGAAGTGAATGTGGCAGATCGGACAGGGTGCTTTCTGATTGACGGAGAGATCCGGATCCGCATGCCGGGTCAGCCTGCGGCAGGGTGTAATGAATTGGACGGTTCTCCTTTTGTAATCCGTGCAACGCTTACGGATGCGCACTATGACGTGATTCCAAAGGTGATGTCCATCGATTCGTTTTTATTTGAGGTATGGCAGAAAGAGACAAAGTGCACTTGCTTTACCTTTAATAAGGTTGGCTCGGCATCTCTTTTTGCCGATCTTTTGGAAGAAGGATATGTAAAGGTCTTCTGTAAAGAAGAGCGCGGGAGCGCATACAGGGAATATAAGCTTTCCATGGGCGAAGCGGCGGAAGGCAGATTTTACGAGGAAGAGCGTACAGAATATGGCAAGCGTACATTCCGTTTTGACAAAAGGCGTTACAAGTACGCGCCTGCCAAGCTGAAGAATGCGATCAAGATCGTTTGCTACAATGAAGAGATGATGCGCCGCTATTCGCTTGGAATGGTCTATGGATATGACAATCAGGTGATCGATCTTCCGATCACGAATATTGTGGCGGATTCCTTCTGCATTATCGCAGCAATGCCGGGAGAAGACGGCGAGCCGCTGTACTATTTTGTCAGACCGGATAAGACCGGTGATCAGGACATGATCTATCATCTGCTTGAGAATGACGGAAAGATCGTGATCGAGGATGCCGGGATGTTCATCGGAGCCAAGCTTTATATGTGTGAGTGTAGCGTGACATCCGGTGAGGAGGGCAATATCAGGGAAGGCAACGTATTTGAGGCTGCCGGACTGCATGATAACAACGTGACGTTTTTTAATCCGGGACCCGGACAGGGTGGTGCTTTCAGGGAAAAACTGAAGGAGGTTAAAAAGCGTTTTATCAAGGATATTCAGAAGCCGTATGCAGCAGTAACGGCAAACGATTATGAACAGATCGTCAAAGAGACACCGGAGCTTTGCATTGACAGAGTGAAAGCCGTTCTGGATGAGAGCCGCAATCTGGTGCGTGTGGCGGTTAAGCCGGGAACGGATGAGGAACTGCCGGAGCTGTCGGCGATCTATAAAGAGGCAATCGAACGACGTCTGGAGGATCGGCGCCTTCTGACAACGCGGATCGAGGTATCCGGTGTTCTCTATGTACCGCTTCAGGTGCAGGGGACGATCTACATCAAACGGCAGTATGAGAATTGCAGAGAGCGTATCGAGGAAACGATCCGTAACATGATCGACTTTGCGCATGATCCGGATCGCGCAATCGGTGAGCCCCTGCGTTTTGATGAGCTTTTCTATGCAATTGACAATCTCGACTGCGTGGAATATGTATACGAATTGTCTGTCCGTCCTCAGTCGAGCGCACATGCGCATTTGAAGGATGCGGATGTGATCCCGGATCCGAACTGCCTGTTCTGTAAGGGCAGCCTGTCTTTGGAGATCGGTACATACGGACAAGAGTAAGGGGAGAGAGAATGGCAGGTATCACCTATTCCATCAAGAAGAACAGAATAGAAAGAGGCTGTATTTCCGGACTCGAGATAAAAGGCCGAACCGCTGTATGCAAAGGTAAGAACAGTGGAGATGCGTATCTATTTTTAAGGAGCCTCGACAGTGCGGTTCCCGATTCCGAATGGGGACGTATGCATTTTGACATGCAGATCGAAGAAGAGATGGTCGTCTATGTCTATCTGGCGGCTATGAACGAGAATGTGTTCTATCGCAAAGACCGGCTGGTGAAAATTGACGATTTTCTTGCTGATCCGGATGAACCGCTGTCGATTAAAAAGAGTTTTTTCGAAAAAGTGTCGGCCAAACGTTTTCTGAATAAAAACGACATGCTTTTGTATGATCTGAAAGGACGGTATCTCTACATTGCGATCGAGGTGACCGGAATCGGGGAAGCGGTTCTTGACAATCTTGTTGTGGATCTGCATGGCGATAATTTTATGGAGACGTTTCCGGAGGTCTATCGGGAGAAAAACAGTTTTTTCCACCGTTATCTATCTGTGTTTTCAAGTATATATAATGATTTTCAGAACGATATTGCTGCGCTTCCGAAGCTCCTCGATCTGGACACCTGTCCAAAGGAGCTGCTTCCGATCTACGCCGGCTGGCTGGGGATCGATGTCGGGAATGATTTTCTCGGTGAGAGCAAACTGCGGACGCTCGTAAAGGAAACGTATCAGCTCAACAGAATTAAGGGAACGAAAAAAGCGATCTCGCGCATTGCCGAGATCGTACTCGGTGAGCCGGTAAAAGTCCTTGAGCGCAATGTGATGCAGAATTACGTTTTATCAGAGGAGATGCGCGAATTTGAGGAGATGTACGGAAAGAGCATGTATGATGTGACTCTTCTGGTCAATTCGTATGTTTCCGAAAATCTGAAGTCGCAGCTCATGTTTCTTTTGAATCAGTTCAAGCCGATCAGGAGCCGCATCCATGTGATCTTCCTGAAACCGGACGGCATGCTGGATTCGCATTGCTATCTGGATATGAACGCTATGGTTTATTCCTTCAGTGAAGGTGTGCTTGACGAAAGACAGATGCTGGATGGTATGACCTGCTTATCTGAATAGAAAACACTTTTCAAAGGCGCTTTCCTTTGCTAAAATATGTTCGACATCAATCAGTACATGGGGGAGTTGTGACGCATGACTGTTACGGAAAGTGTTTTTGGAGATAAAGTGCAGTTGAATGTATCGGGGCGTATTGATATGGCTTCGAGCAGCCAGCTTTTGTCTGCGATTCTGGAAGGTTTTCAGAAAGGCAAGAATCTGATCCTTGATATGGAGAATGTAGATTATATTTCGAGTGCCGGGCTCAGATCACTTCTGATCGGTCAGAAGACCGCCAATTCCAAGGCGGGAAGTCTGGTTTTGATCAACGTGCAGGACTCAGTCAAGCAAGTGATCGAGTTGACCGGGTTCACGCAGATGCTTCATTTAGGATGATATGATCACCTTTAAAAATGTTACAAAATGCTATGAAGATACCGAGACATATGCGATCCGAAACTTCTCGGAGACGATAGAAGACGGAGAGTTTATTCTTTTGACCGGTGAGAGCGGTGCGGGCAAGAGTACGATCATCCGGCTATTACTCAAAGAGATTGAGCCGACGATGGGGCGTATCCTTGTGGACGGCAGGGATATTTCTTCGATTGAAGACCGCAAGATTCCGCTTTACAGAAGGCAGATCGGCATTGTGTTTCAGGATTTTAAGCTTTTGCCGGATCACACCGTTTATGAGAACATCAATCTGGCGCGTATGATTGCAGGGAGCGGACGGAACAAGGAAGACAAGAAAATCTCTTATCTGTTGTCACTCTTTGGATTGGATATGCTTTATAAACGCTATCCTCGTGAATTATCCGGCGGTCAGATGCAGAAGGTATGTCTGGCCAGAGCGATCATCAATCATCCGTCGATCATTCTGGCGGACGAGCCGACCGGTAATCTGGATCGCAATGCTTCCGTCGAGATCATGCGGTTGCTTGAGCTGATCGCACGTCAAGGCTCGACCGTGATCGTCGCGACGCATGATGTGGATACGGCGGACGGGCTTTCTTACAGGCAGATCGCGATCGAAAAAAGAGCGCAGGACATTTCATATACATATCAAAAGACGCAGGCTTAATCCTGCGTCTTTTTTCTGTCATAAATCATATCAGCGGTTAGGAACATCAAGTGAAAACGGTGAGACGATATCCAGATACTCCTGCGGGAACTGCTCCTTCGGAACTTCCGTCAGTTCCAGATACTCCGTGGAGGAAAAGCCGATGATATCACCTGCAAGAATATAGCACCAGTTCGGACCTTCCTGCAACACATATCCTTTTGTTCCCGGTTTCAGACGGGCGATCGATTTCTTGTCAAGCCCGGGCTGCGTACGTACATAGAGGATCTGCTCTACGTTGATCGTAACAAAGGAATAATATTTTCGCTGGGTGTCAGCAGGGGCAGGCTCTTCTGCGACAGCGTCGGGTGCGGGCACGGCTGACTCATCCGGAGATGCTTCTGCAGCAGCATCAGCCCGGTCGCTTGCAGGCGCTGCCGCCGGCGTGGCAGGAGTATTGTCGGCAGGGATTACAGGCGCATCCGGGTCTCTATTGATATATCCAATCGGGATATCGCTCATAATGCTGCGCGAGCTTGGAAAATAATCCATATAGGCTCTGGTTTCCTTTACGATCGGCTTTAAGATGACAGCCGTCAGCAAACCGAGACCGGAATAGAACGCCAGCAGTACGGCAAAGAATAAGCGATGTTTTTTCTTCAGCATACGACCTCCTTATGTTGTGGGCAGCTGGATATAGATTCCCATGCCCTGCCCGATCGTGCTTTTCGCATAGATCGTACCGCCGTAGTAGGTGACAATGGCCTTGGCCTGCGTGAGACCGAGTCCGTTGCCGCTGATCCGGTTGGATCCCTGATAGTTCAACTCAAAGATATGCTCTGTCTCATTCGGAGACAGACCGTTTCCATTGTCTTTCAATACGATAAAAATGTCGTCCCCGATATTGGAAATGGTGATGATCAGGGAACCTGCACGCCGCATATATTTGATAGAGTTATCGATGATATTGCGGAACAGTACACGCAGGCGCGATGGGGAAGCTTTTACAAGGAGCGAACTCTCCGGCGCGGAGATCACGACCTGAAGCTTGGCCTGCTCGGCATATGGCGCAAGGTCCTTGATCGTCTCCTTGCAGATTGCAATGATATCGATCGTTTCATGGTCATCCGCTTCATATGGAAGGGGCGGCAGCAGGCTCTCGAGTGCGGGCATTTCCGCTTCGCGTTTTTGCTCGAGCTTTTCTTTCTGGATGCGCGCTTCTTCCCGCTCGTTCAGCTCGCTGACTTCCTGTTTCATCGTGTTCAGCTCTTCGGTGGTCTCCAAGAGGGAACGTTCCGCTTCCATCAGCTGCGTACTCTTGCCGGAAAGCTGCTGCGTCAGAGAAGCGGAGATTTCTTCTTTTTCCGCCTTCGTACGGGCAAGCTCTTCAATCAATTCATCCATGGTCTGCTTATCAACTTTTGCTTCAAAGGAAAGATATGAGAAAAGGATCAGACAAATACTGTGCAGAATAAAGAAAACCAGGATCATCCAGATATCGCCCTGCAAAAAATTAAGCAGAACCAATGCATAGCAAAGGGCTGAAAGACCAAGAAACAGTTTTTGTGCGGTTGTCATTGAAAAAAATCCCCCGTTTGACAGATTATTCTAACATTATCCTCAATTCACTGTTATAATAAATAATAGCATATCAACCTGTGAAATAACAATCACTTTGGGGTGTAATCCGATGTCGCTTACAGATCGATTGATCAAGAATACCGAAAATATTCGGAAAAATAATGCCAAGGATCCGTATTATGAGGACGAAGAGTATTATTCCTATATGAATAAAGAGAGAGATCTTTCGTATATAAATGATAGAAAAGATACTTTTCACAAGCGTCCGGACGATCTGGCGATCAATCGTATGGAGAGTGTATTTGACAGAACCGCCGTTTTTCGCACGAAGACGGACCGCTAACGATTTGGATTTGATAGGAGAGTACAATGGGTCGTTTTGATGAGAGCCTTCGGGGGAAGCCTTTTGCCGGTTACGGGGAATACATGGATTATGTGTTTGCCTGCGTCAATATCGGAGTTGATGCCTATCTGACGGAATTAAAGCAGATTTTTGCAACCGGACAGGGCGGGTATAAGAATGTCCTCTATCCGGATATTGAGGTTGCACATGACGTATGCCGTGACCAGATGGAACGCTTCCAGAGTGCGGATGCACCTGCCGGGGAGCCGGCTGCGACAGAGCAGATGCCGGAGCTTGATCAGGATCTGATGGATCTTTTGAGTGCATTCTCGCTTGATGCAGACAATGCAACGGGCGCTTCGGAAGATCAGACGGAAGGTGCGGTGGACGGCGGCAATACCATGTCGCTTCCCGAGATGCTAAGCTACATTGAAGAACGCGCCGAACTGACTGCGGCAGCTGGTATACGTCTTCCGTTCCATGAGATCTGCGCCAAG
This sequence comes from Lachnospiraceae bacterium, assembly GCA_024684675.1. GTDB lineage: Bacteria > Bacillota > Clostridia > Lachnospirales > Lachnospiraceae > VSOB01. The sequence continues at coordinate 14,394 of JAIKWO010000129.1, read as the reverse complement.
CTTTCTTTTGAGCCGTTTACGGTATTTTGTTTTGCCTGTGGTATCCTTTCTTCCACGCAGACCGATTATGCCGGCATTTTTCAGATCATCAATGAGAACGGCAACCTTTCTTCGCCGACTATCGAAGCGGCGGCCAAGCTGTTTTTCGGCAAGCGTTTTTCGATCACAAATGCATTTGGGGATATGTCGGTCTGTCTTGAACAGCTGACGCCGATCCTTAATTTGAATGTGCTCGGCAATATGCCGTTTTCAACGCTGGTTTCACCCGATAAGCGTATTATCGACTTTTTGTTCGGACGCAATCCGGATCTCCTCGATGAGAACTATATCCGTTTCTTCCGCCTTCTGACAGGTGATGAGGAGCTGAACCCCATCATGGCGAATGAAAACAAGCTGGAAGCCATGGAGATCTCTTTTGGCGAGGGGTGCAGACTTTTCTCCTATTACGGAGATGAAGGGAGCGGACGCAAGTTCTTTATCAAGCAGTTTTGCCGGAAGAACAATATGCGAGCGATCTCCATTAACTGTAAAAAGCTGTTCGTCTATGATTTCGGGTTCGTGGACAAGGCACTTTGGGCTGTCACAAGAGAGTGTATTCTGCTGAACGCCTGCTGCGTTCTGGAGGAGCTCTCCTATAGAGAAGAAGAAAAGGAAAAATTCTTTGGCTATATGGACCTTGCTTTTGCCAAGCTGACGGCCAAGGATATTCTGGTCTTTGCGCTCAGTAAAGAGAAGCTGGAATTCAAAGAGATCACGAAAGAGCCGATCACGGTACTCGAACTGCCGACACCGGGCAATGAAGAGCGTGTCAACTGCTGGCAGTATTTTGCCCAAAATTTTGAACTGGATGAAGACTGCGACCTCTTTGAGATGGCGATGAAATTCCTGTTTACGCCCGGCAAGATTCACGATGCGCTGAAGCATGCCAAGAGCCTGGCAACGATGGATAAGCATTCCAAGATCCCGCGTGAGACGCTTTTTAAAGGCTGTAACGCACAGATGTCTTCGGAGCTATCTCAAAAGGCATCGCGCGTTGAAGCAAAGTTCGGATTTGATGACATCGTTATGAATGCGGATCAGCGTGAGACCATCACGCATGCGATCGAGCAGATGATGTACAAGAAAAAGGTCTATGATGACTGGAATTATACCAAGAAATACCCGTATGGGCGCGGCCTGACGGTTCTGCTGTTCGGTGCGCCAGGTACCGGTAAATCCATGATGGCGCAGGTTTTGGCGCATGAGCTGAATCTGGAACTGTACCGTGTCGATATTTCCAAGGTTGTCGATAAGTACGTCGGTGAGACGGAAAAATCGCTTTCCATGATCTTCCGCGAAGCGAAGAAGTGTAATGTCGTCCTGTTTTTCGACGAATGCGATACCATCTTTGCAAAGCGTTCCGATGACGGCGGTTCCAACCAGGCATCCGCCAACAACAAGACAGCGCTTCTGTTGCAGGAGATGGAAGCTTACGACGGTGTCTGCGTGCTTGCGACCAACTACAAGCACAACATTGACCCCGCATTCTTCAGACGTATGAAATATATCGTCGAGTTCCAGTTCCCGAATGCGGATACCAGAGAGATGCTCTGGCGTACGACCGTACCGAAGACAACGCCACTCGGCGAAGATGTGGATTTTAGATTCATTGCCGAGAAATTCGAGTTTGCCGGCGGTAACATCAAGAACTGCATCTTGAATGCGGCATTCCTTGCGGCAGCGGACGAGACCGCAAACGGAGAAGTCTGCATGCGTCATTATCTGATGGCGATCAAATATGAGTTTGTCAAAGTCGGTAAGGTATTTACCAAAGCGGACTTCGAACCGTACGCATCACAGATCGGCTTGTAAGCCTGGCGACAGCCCTTTCAAACGGGGGTTGCAATGTGGCGCCGATAGTGATAATATATGTATGGTCATAATACAGTTTATGCTTAGAAGAGTGGAACGCGTTCCACTCTTCTAGTTTTATCAGGGAGACATTGCATGGCAAAAAGAGAAGATTACGAAAAGAAAACGGAAGCGCTCCTTGGTCCGATCACCGAGAAGGCGGGCGTGTCCGTTTATGACGTCGAATATGTCAAGGAAGGCAGCGATTACTACCTGCGCGTTTATATTGACAAGGAAGGCGGCGTCACGATCGATGACTGTGAGGTTGTCAGCCGCGCACTTTCCGACGAGATGGATCGCGAAGATTTTATTGCGGATGCGTACATTCTGGAGGTTTCGAGTCCCGGACTCGGCCGCACATTAAAGAAAGACAAGCACCTGCTTGCATCGATCGGACAGGATGTGGAAGTAAAGACATACAAGCCGATCGACGGCGTAAAAGAATTTTCCGGTGTGCTGGATGCATTTGATGAAAAGACGATCACGATCAGGGAAGACGGCGGGCTTCGATCTTTTCCCCGCGAGGATATCGCACTGATCAGACTTGCACTTGATTTTTAATGATTTCATATACAGAGGCATATTGTAAGGAAACAAAGGCAAACAACAAGCCGTATAAATAGGAGGAATGAAACGTAATGAACAAAGAATTAATGGAAGCGCTGGATGTGCTGGAAAAGGAAAAAGAGATCAGCAAAGATACGCTGTTCGATGCGATCGAAAACTCGCTGATCCTGGCCTGCAAGAGCCACTTTGGCAAGTCCGACAACATTAAAGTTGAGATCGACAGAGAGACATGCGACTTCTTATGCTATGCCGAGAAGGTCGTAGTGGATGAAGTTGAAGACGATTGCCTTGAGATCTCCAAAGAAGAAGCGAAGAAGATTGATAAGAAGGCGGAGCTTGGCGATACCGTAAAGGTTGAGGTCAGATCCAAAGAGTTTGGTCGTATCGCTACGCAGAATGCAAAGAACGTTATTTTGCAGAAGATCCGTGAAGAAGAACGCAACGTGATCTACAACCAGTACTACGCAAAAGAGAAGGATGCCGTAACCGGCGTCGTTCAGCGTTATATCGGTAAGAACATCAGCATCAACCTCGGTAAAGCGGATGCACTCCTGAATGAGAATGAACAGGTTAAGAGCGAAGTATTCCGTCCGACCGAGCGAATCAAAGTATATATCCTCGAAGTAAGAGATACACCGAAAGGACCGCGCATTCTTGTAAGCCGTACCCATCCGGAACTTGTAAAGCGTCTTTTCGAGTCTGAAGTAACAGAGATCAAAGACGGTACCGTTGAGATCATGAGCATCGCGCGTGAAGCGGGTTCCAGAACCAAGATCGCGGTATGGTCCAACAACCCGAACGTTGATGCGGTCGGCGCTTGTGTCGGCATGAACGGCGCGAGAGTCAATGCGATCGTAGAAGAGCTTCGAGGAGAAAAAATCGACATCATCAACTGGGATGAGAACCCCGGTAATCTGATCCAGAACGCGCTGTCTCCCGCAAAGATCGTTGCGGTTTTCGCAGATCCCGATGAGAAGACGGCAAAAGTTGTTGTACCGGATTACCAGCTTTCTCTTGCAATCGGTAAAGAGGGGCAGAATGCCAGACTTGCAGCGCGTCTGACCGGATACAAGATCGATATCAAGAGCGAGACACAGGCAAAAGATACCCCCGGCTTCCGTTACGAAGATTATATGGATGACGAATATGACGACGAGGAGTATGAAGAGGGCGAATACGAAGAGTATGACGAGAACGCGGAATACGAAGAATCCTCGGAATCTGCCGAGTATGACGAGCCCGAAGGTGATGCTCCCGAAGAGCAGGAAGAATAAAGAGGATCACAATGGATAAGAAGATCCCGATGAGACAGTGCGTCGGATGCGGCAGCATGAAGCCCAAGAAAGAAATGATGCGGGTGATCAAGCAAAAGACCGGCGAGATCCGTCTCGATGTCACAGGAAAAATGAACGGAAGAGGCGCTTACATCTGCAAGAGCGCATCGTGTCTTGATGCAGCCAGAAAAAGCAGAGGCCTGGAGCGCTCCTTCGGGATGCGTATCTCGGATGAGATATATGAGAATCTGCAAAAGGAGTTTACAGCATACAATGCATAATAAGATCCTGTCTATGCTGGGGCTTGCCATGAAAGCAAGAAAGCTTGCAAGCGGTGAGTTTCAGACGGAGACCGCAGTCAAAAGCGGCAAAGCCTTTCTGGTCATTGTAAGCAGCGATGCGAAGGACGGCACAAAAAAGAAATACCGTGACATGTGTGCATTCTACCATGTTCCGATCGTGGAATACGGTGAGATGGAAGTGCTTGGCCATGCGATCGGCAAAGCCGACAGAAGCGGTCTTGCGGTGACGGATGAAGCATTTGCAAAGGGACTCATGAAACTTTTGGGATTGTCCGAAGGAATAGGAACGGAGGAACAGGAATGGCAAAAATAAAGATACTTGATCTTGCAGCAGAACTTGGAAAGGACGGCAAGGAAGTCCTGAGTTTTCTGCAGGAAAAAGGTTTTGATGTAAAAGTAACACGAAGCAGTGTGGAAGATGATGCGGCAGAATTGGTCCGCAAAGAGTTTGGAAAAGGCGGCGAAAAGAAAGCTCCTGAAAAGGAGGCGCCCGAGAAGAAGGAAGAAGCGGCAAAAGAACCTGTCAAGAAGGCCGCACCGGCTGAAAAGCAGGCTGCACCCGTTGAAAAGCAGAAAGCACCCGCAAAGCCTTCAGCGGATGCTAAGCAAGGCGATAAGCCGTTCAAAAAGAAAAAGAACATCATCTTTGTATCCAACCCGCACAACTCCAGAGTGCCGGGTGGTCAGAGACCGATGGGACAGAATAACGACAGAAGACCGCGTGACAACGGCATGACGCGCCCGCAGGGCCTGATCAGACCGCTTACCCCGCCTTCGCCGACACCGAGTGTTGACATGATCAAGCCGGGTCAGCAGAGACCTGCCGCAAGACATGATGACAATCGTCCGCAGAGACAGGACGGCGCTGTGAGAGAGAGGAGCGGAGGTTATGACAGACAACCTGTACAGAATCGCGGCGATCATAACAGTTTCCGCCGTAACGACCAGACTTCATCGGCTACGCCGAGCCGCGATAGGAATGCGCAGGGCGGCGGACGTCCTATGCAGGGCGCTGCGGGAACGGACAACAGATTCAGAAAGCCTGCACCGTTTAGGCAGAATGCACCGCAGCAGAACGCCCCGGGCAGATCGGATGACAAGCGCCGCGGCGGCAACCAGGATCGCGACAGACGCTCCAAGAAGGATGCCATCTATGAAGACGGCAACGGCAAGAACAAGAATGCAAACAAAGCGGGCAGATTCATTAAGCCCGAAAAGAAAGTAGAGGCTACGCAGGAAGAGCAGATCAAGACGATTACTATTCCGGAGATGCTTACGATCAAGGAACTGGCTGAGAAGATGAAGATTCAGCCGTCCCAGATCGTTAAGAAACTCTTCCTGGAAGGAAAGATCGTAACGGTTAATGAAGAGGTCGACTTTGAGACCGCTGAGAATATTGCGATCGAATATGACATCATCTGTGAAAAGGAAGTAAAAGTCGATGTGATCGAAGAACTTCTGAAAGAGGATGAAGAGAATGCGGAAGACATGACCAAGAGACCGCCGGTAATCTGCGTTATGGGTCACGTCGATCACGGCAAGACATCGCTCCTTGATGCGATCAGAAAGACAAATGTAACGGATCGTGAGGCCGGCGGTATCACCCAGCATATCGGTGCGTACACCGTCAATGTCAAGGGTGAGAAGATCACCTTCCTTGATACACCGGGTCACGAGGCATTCACTGCGATGCGTATGCGTGGTGCCAACTCCACAGATATCGCGATCCTCGTAGTAGCAGCCGATGACGGTGTTATGCCGCAGACCATCGAGGCGATCCACCATGCGAAGGCAGCCGGTATCGAGATTATCGTAGCCGTTAACAAGATCGATAAGCCTAATGCAAACATTGATCGCGTAAAACAGGAACTGACCGAGCATGAGCTCGTTGCGGTTGACTGGGGCGGCAACACGGAATTTGTACCGGTATCCGCAAAATCCGGCGAAGGAATCGATACGTTACTGGAGACGATCCTTTTGACAGCGGAGATTCTGGAACTGAAAGCGAACGCGAAGCGTCGTGCAAGAGGTCTTGTGATCGAGGCTGAGCTTGACAAGGGTCGCGGTCCCGTTGCAACGGTTCTGGTTCAGAAGGGTACACTGCGCCTTGGCGATTTCATCTCCGCAGGTGCAAGCCATGGTAAAGTACGTGCGATGATCGACGATAAGGGACGTCGCGTAAAAGAAGCGCTTCCTTCCACACCGGTTGAGATCCTCGGCCTTAATGCCGTGCCGAATGCCGGCGAGATCTTTATCGCGCACGATTCCGATAAGACGGCAAAGAGTTTTGCCGACACCTATACGGCACAGAACAAAGAGAAGAAGCTCGAGGAGACCAAGTCCAAGATGTCGCTTGACGATCTGTTCAGTCAGATCCAGGCAGGCAATCTGAAGGAACTGAATCTTATTATCAAGGCAGATGTGCAGGGTAGTGTGGAAGCCGTTAAGCAGAGCCTCTTAAAGCTCTCCAACGAAGAAGTCGTTGTCAAATGCATTCATGGCGGCGTAGGTGCGATCAACGAATCCGACGTTGCACTTGCATCCGCATCCAATGCGATCATTATCGGCTTTAATATCCGTCCGGATGCAACGGCGAAGGCTGTTGCAGAGCATGAGGGCGTTGATATCAGACTGTACAAGGTCATCTATCAGGCGATCGAGGATATCGAAGCGGCTATGAAGGGCATGCTCGATCCGATCTTCGAAGAGAAGGTTATCGGTCATGCGGAAGTACGTCAGATCTTCAAGGCATCCGCGATCGGCAACATCGCAGGTTCCTATGTGCTTGACGGTGTATTCCAGAGAGGCTGCAAGATCCGCATCACGCGTGAAGGCGAGCAGATCTACGAAGGTGAGCTTGCTTCCCTGAAACGTTTTAAAGACGATGTCAAGGAAGTGAAGGCCGGATTCGAGTGCGGTCTTGTATTTGAAGGCTTTGACAAGATGCAGGAGATGGATCAGGTTGAAGCATACATTATGGTTGAGGTACCTCGTTCATGAGAAAGAACAGCATCAAAAATACAAGGATAAACGGTGAGGTGCAACGCGTTCTGGCAGAGATCATCCGCGGCGAGATCAAGGATCCGCGGATCGGTCTTCTGACGAGCGTCATGGCTGTCGAAGTCTCACCGGATTTAAAGACCTGCAAAGCGTGGATCAGCGTGCTTGGTGATGAAAAAGCACGTCAGGACACATTAGCGGGACTTAAGAGTGCGGAAGGCTTTATCCGTAATAAACTCGCCAAAGAAATCAATCTTCGCAACACCCCGGAGATCCGCTTTATCATGGATGAATCCATCGAATACGGCGTCTCCATGTCACACAAGATCGACGAGATTAACCGCCCTCTTCATGAGGCGGAGGAAGGCAAAGCGGGCGGCGAAGCCTGAGTATTCGGAGGTGCGATGTTTGATTTAATGAAAGAACTTGACGGCGCATCAAGGATTGGGATCGGCGGACACGTTCATCCCGACGGAGACTGCGTCGGCTCTGTTCTCGGACTGTACAATTATCTGATTAAGAATATGCCCGTGGATACGGTGATCGACGCATACATGGAACGTCCTTCCGATGTTTTTGATACGGTTGCCGGAATTGGTGAGATTCATGAGACAGCAGACGAAGCATGCGATCCATATGATGTATTCTTCTGCCTTGACTGCGATCATACAAGGCTTGGACATGCGGCGCCTCTTTTTGCAAATGCAAAAAAGAAGATCAACGTGGATCATCATATCAGCAATAAGGGCAGCGGTGATGTAAATTACATTGATGCGACGGCAGGCAGTGCAAGCGAGCTTGTTTTTGATCTTCTGGATCTTCAGAAGATGGATGAAAACTGTGCGAAAGCGCTCTACATCGGGATCATTCACGATACCGGCGTCCTGCAGTATTCGAACACGTCACCGAAGACGCTTCGCGCTGTGGCCGATCTGATCGGCTTTGGCTTTGATTTTTCCACGCTGATCGAGGAAACGTTCTATCAGAAGTCATACGCGCAGACAAGAGTCTGCGGCAAAGCAATGTTTGAGAGCGTGCTTCTTTTGGACGGCAAAGTCGCATACACGATCGTAACAAGAAAGACGATGGAAGAATACGGCCTGACCGCCAAGGATATGGACGGGATTGTGAACCAGATCCGCAATATCAAAGGCGTGCAGTGCGCGGTATTTCTCTATGAAATGTCTGATACGGAATTTAAAGTCAGCATGCGTTCGACCGATGCGGTCAATGCTGCGGATATTGCCGTTTTCTTCGGCGGCGGCGGTCATAAGAAGGCTGCCGGTGTGACGATGGAAGGAAGCACGGACGAAATCATATCACGCATCACCGAGCGCATCGCCATACAGCTTACAGATTAAAGGAAAGAAATATTGAAGAGCGGAATCATCAATGTTTATAAAGAGAAGGGCTATACGTCCTTCGATGTTGTGGCCAGGATGCGCGGCATTATGAAGATGAAAAAGATCGGTCACACCGGAACGCTTGATCCCGATGCGGAAGGCGTTCTTCCCGTATGCCTCGGCAACGCGACCAGGGTATGCGCGTTTCTGACAGACAAGCGGAAGGAATATGTTGCGGAATGCATTTTGGGTGTTACGACGGATACGCAGGACATGACAGGGACAGTTTTAAGCCGTAAGCCCGTGGAAGTGGCGGAATCCGCAGTTCGAAGTGCAGTCATGGGATTTGTCGGTCCATGCGAGCAAATCCCGCCCATGTATTCTGCGATCAAAGTGAACGGCAAGCGCCTTTATGAGATTGCGCGTCGCGGCGAAGAAGTGGAGCGACAGCCGCGCCTTATCACGATCTATGAGATCGAGATCTTAAAGATCGATCTGCCGATTGTCCGTTTTCGTGTTGTGTGCTCCAAAGGTACGTATATCCGTACACTTTGCCACGATATCGGAGAAGCGCTTGTTTGCGGCGGTGCCATGCAAAGCCTTGTTCGTACCAAAGTGGATATGTTTACCATCGATAAAGCAAAGAAGCTCGATGAGATCGAAAAGCTCGTAAAAGAGGAAAACACAGAGGATCTTATCACGCCGGTGGATGCATTGTTTTTAAAGTATCCGGGTCATACAGTCTTAAAAGAAGCGGAAAGGCTTGTATCAAACGGTAATACGCTTACGGCCTCTTCGTTTGAAAACCCTGCGCCTCGTGATGAAAAGATCCGCGTATATGGCGGAGACGGCCGATTTTACGGCATTTATGCCAAAACAGAACAGGAAATATATAAACCCCTCAAGATGTTTTTATAAGGGGATTTGGGAGATGGCAGATCATGCTGCTGATAGAAGGAACAACAGATTTTCAGTTGGACGAAAGGAGCGCAGTCGCGATCGGTAAGTTCGACGGTATCCACAGAGGACACCAGGAACTATTACGGAAGATCAAAGAGCGTGGCTTGAAGTCCGTCATTTTTACATTTGACCCGCCGCCAAATGTCCTGTTCGGACAGACGGAGGTTCGGGGATTGACAACCAGAGAAGAAAAGCGACGCATTTTTGAAAAGCAGGGTATCGATGTTTTGATCGAATACCCACTCAACGAGAAAACAGCCGCAACCGATCCGGAAGATTTTATCGAAGACATTCTTGTAAAGCGTCTTAAAACCGCATATATTGCGGCCGGAACCGACCTCTCGTTCGGCAGCCGCGGACGCGGAGACAGTGCTCTTTTGAAAAAATGGGCAGACTACTACGGATATACGGTCGAGATCATTGACAAGATCTTTGATGATGGGGTGGAGATTACTTCGACCAGGATCCGAGAAGAAGTAAAACAGGGACATATGCAGACGGTTACGCGCCTGATCGGCTTTCCGTACAGCATCACGGGCATTGTGGAGCATGGCAAACGGATCGGCCGTACGATTGGGATCCCGACGGTCAATTTACTGCCGCCGGATGATAAGCTCCTGCCCCCGCACGGTGTTTATTACTCCTACGTGTCTTATAACGGAAAGCATTACCGGTCCATCAGTAACGTGGGCGTGAAGCCGACGGTCGGAGATCGGAACGTGCAGGGTGTTGAGTCATATCTGTATGATTTCGATGAAGAGATCTACGGAAAAAAGCTGACTGTCAATTTGCTTGAGTTCAGAAGGCCGGAAGAAAAATTTCCCAGCGTGGAAGTCTTAAAGGCCAAGATGCAGGAAGACGTCGAGGCGGGAGAAAAGTACCCGCAGATGTTTTGATCCGGAAGGCAGTCAGAAGTTTTAATGAGGTTATACATGAGAAAATATTTTGCAACAGGCGCTGCGCTTTTAGGCGCGATTGTTCTATGCATGCCGCTGTCCGCGCATGCTTCGACGACCAAAGATTTAGAGCGCCATGCGGGTCTCTCCGAGTTGATCTATGAAGCCGAAGAGAGCGCGAAGGAACTGGAACAGCAGATCCGCGACGGAAGCGTCAAAAAGCCCAAGCAGAAGCTCTGCGAGGCGAATAACTGGGGCTATACGAACCTCGGTATCGCAGAAGTCGATAACCATCTGAATGTACGAAATCAGCCGTCCGAAAGCGGCGAACTCGTCGGTAAGATGACCAAGAATGCAGCCTGCGAGATCCTCGATATTGAAGGAGACTGGGCGCATATCAAATCCGGTAAGGTGGAAGGCTATTGCCATACCGATTACCTGCTGCAGGGCGATGCGGCCAAGAAGCGGGCAAAAGAGACCGTCTATACGGTTGCGATTGTTACAACGACGACATTGAAGGTTCGTGACGAGCCCAATACCAATTGCCCCGTTATCACGCTCGTCGGTGAGGAGGAGCGTCTTGAGGTGGTCGATCAGTCTGTGGAAGGCTGGGCCAAGATCATGCTTGATGATGAAGAAGCATATGTTTCGACAGAATTTGTTAAGATCGAAGAAGAGTTGACAACTGCCGTTACGATGAGAGAGCTTCTGTATGGCCAGGACGGCGTCTCCAATACGAGAGTCGATCTGTGTCAGTTTGCAAAGAAATATGTCGGTAACCGCTATGTATGGGGCGGAACAAGTCTGACAAAAGGAGCGGACTGCTCCGGCTTCGTTCAGAGCGTCTTTAAGAATTTCGGCATTAAGCTGCCGAGATCTTCCAGAGAGCAGGCAACAGTCGGCACCAAGATCAAGCTTTCCGAGGCTAAGCCGGGTGATTTGATCTTCTATGCAAAGGGCGGTAGAATCAATCATGTTGCGATCTATATCGGCAACGGTCAGGTTGTACACGCCAGCAACCCTAAGAGCGGTATTAAGATTTCCAATGCGACATACCGTTCGCCGGCGACGATCCGTCGTGTCATGAAGTAGCATAGAATAGTAAGGGAAAAAGCGCTTTACATATCACAGGCGTTATGCTATAATCATCCAGTGTTGTTTGCCGTCACTTAGACAGCGGAAACTCCAACCGCGTCCCGGTGATCGGTGTATCAGTCGATCGAAAGAGGTCGACATGCGAGATTTATCAGGAGGAAAAGTTACATGATCGCAAAAGAAAAGAAAACATCTATTATCAATGAGTATGCAAGAACAGCAGGCGATACCGGTTCACCGGAAGTTCAGGTTGCCGTTCTGACAGCAAGAATCGCTGAGCTTACAGCTCATCTGCAGGAGAATCCGAAGGATCATCATTCCAGAAGAGGTCTTCTGAAGATGGTTGGTCAGAGACGTGGTCTTCTTTCTTATCTGAAGAAGAAAGATATCGAGAGATATCGTACACTGATCGAGAAACTCGGCCTCAGAAAATAATACTGCTTAAAAGAGGCGGATCTTGTCTATCCGCCTCTTTATCGTTTAAGTAACACAGGCAGAAGATCTACCCCGAGACCACATTCAAGTTTACGATACCTCGTGGATTTGCATGTAGTTTCGGTTCTTCTGTCTGATGAGAACGCTCATATATGAGACGAAAGGAGAACAATATGGTAAAAACTTATACCATGGACCTTGCAGGACGTACATTATCCGTTGAGATCGGCAAGGTTGGCAAACAGGCAAACGGCTGTGCGTTTATGAGATACGGTGATACAACCGTTCTTTCCACCGCCACAGCATCCGACAAACCGAGGGACGGTATCGATTTCTTCCCGCTTTCCGTTGAATTCGAGGAGAAGATGTATTCCGTAGGTAAGATCCCCGGCGGCTTTAACAAGAGAGAAGGAAAGGCTTCCGAGAACTCCGTTCTGACAAGCCGCGTAATCGACAGACCGATGCGCCCTCTTTTCCCGAAGGATTATCGTAACGATGTCACACTGAACAATATGGTTATGAGCGTTGATCCTGCATGCCGTCCCGAGCTGGTGGCTATGCTTGGTGCTGCGATCGCAACCGCTATTTCCGATATTCCGTTCGACGGTCCCTGCGCGATGACGCAGATCGGTATGAAGGACGGCGAATTTATCGTGAACCCGTCCCAGAAGGAGTGGGCTGAAGGTGATCTGAAGCTGACCGTTGCTTCTACGGCAACCAAGGTAATCATGATCGAGGCCGGCGCTAACGAGATCCCCGAAGCGAAGATGATCGAGGCGATCTACAAAGCACACGAAGTGAACCAGACGATCATCGCTTTCATCAATCAGATGGTAGCGGAGATTGGCAAGCCGAAGCACAGCTACACAAGCTGCGCGATCCCGGAAGAGATGTTCGCGAAGATCAAAGAGATTGTTCCGCCTTCCGAAATGGAAGTAGCTGTCTTCACAGACGAGAAGCAGGTTCGTGAAGAGAACATCAAGAAGATTACAGAGAAGCTTGAAGAGGCATTTGCAGATAACGAAGAGTGGCTTGCAATCCTCGGTGAAGCAATCTATCAGTATGAGAAGAAGACAGTACGTAAGATGATCCTCAAAGATCACAAGCGTCCTGATGGTCGTGAGATCACACAGATCCGTCCGCTTGCAGCGGAAGTTGATCTGATCCCTCGTGTACACGGTTCCGCAATGTTTACACGTGGTCAGACACAGATTTGCGATGTATGTACGCTTGCTCCGCTTTCCGAAGCGCAGAAGGTTGACGGCATCGACGAGAACGTAACCACCAAGCGTTATATGCACCATTATAACTTCCCGTCCTACTCCGTAGGCGAGACGAAGCCCAGTCGTGGACCGGGACGTCGTGAGATCGGTCACGGTGCACTTGCAGAGAGAGCACTGCTCCCTGTACTTCCTTCTACGGAAGAGTTCCCGTATGCGATCCGCTGCGTATCCGAGACATTCGAGTCCAACGGTTCCACATCCATGGCTTCCACATGTGCATCCTGTATGTCCCTGATGGCTGCCGGCGTTCCGATCAAGAAAATGGTTGCGGGCATCAGCTGCGGTCTTGTAACAGGCGATACAGATGACGATTTCGTACTCCTTACCGATATCCAGGGCCTTGAAGACTTCTTCGGCGACATGGACTTCAAGGTAACCGGTACAACAGACGGTATCACAGCGATCCAGATGGATATTAAGATCCATGGTCTGACAAGACCGATCGTAGAAGGTGCGATCGCAAGATGCCGCGAAGCAAGACTTTTCATCATGGATACCTGCATGAAGCCGGCGATCGCGAAGCCGCGTGAGACCGTTAACGAATATGCACCGAAGATCGTTCAGATCACGATCGATCCTGAAAAGATCGGTGATGTTGTCGGCCAGAAGGGCAAGACCATCAACGAGATCATCGCAAGGACCGGCGTGAAGATCGATATCACAGATGATGGTGCTGTTGCAGTATGCGGTACCGATAAGGCGATGATCGAGAAAGCGATCGAGATGATCAAGATGATCGTGACGGATTTCGAAGAAGGGCAGATCTTCCAGGGTAAAGTCGTATCCATCAAAGAGTTCGGCGCATTCATCGAATTTGCACCGGGCAAAGAAGGCATGGTACACATATCCAAGATCGCAAAAGAGAGGATCAATCACGTTGAGGATGTTCTGACACTTGGCGATACGGTTACGGTTGTATGCCTTGGCAAGGATAAGATGGGCAGGATCAGTTTCTCCATGAAGGATGTTGCGCAGAAATAATCCGGCAGGATCGTTCCATTACAGAATACAGAGAGATCGGACAGAGCGTCCGGTCTCTTTTTTATGTGCTTGAAACCCCTTCAAAGTTGATAAAGGGTGGCATTCATGCGTATCCTATGCTATCATAAAAGATAATAATAAGGGGAAGTCTGCACTTTTGGGTTCCCCAAATAACGATCGGAGGGAATGACATTGCTGGACCAAGCTGAACTTGCCAAGCACGAAATCAACTACGAAGCCGGAATGAATCGTTTCATGGGTAAAGAAGAGTTGTTCGAACGATTCCTTCTGAAATTTCCAAACGACCCAAGCTATGATGCTTTGGTCAAAGCCATTGAATCAGGGGACTGTGGGGAAGCGTTTTCACA
>JAIKWO010000072.1 GCA_024684675.1 Lachnospiraceae bacterium | reverse complement strand
AAATCGGCATGGCCGGGTGTGTCGATGATGTTAATCTTCGTTCCCTTATACATAACGGCCGTGTTTTTTGACAAAATGGTGATACCGCGCTCACGCTCGATATCGTTGGAGTCCATTACACGCTCCGCAACTTCCTGATTCTCTCTGAAAACACCGCTCTGCTTTAAAAGCTCGTCAACCAGCGTTGTCTTGCCGTGATCGACATGCGCGATGATCGCAATGTTTCTTACATCATTTCTGGTTTGTTTCATTTCTCTCCTTATGCCTGGAACTTTCCGATAAATTCTTTCACTCTCTCGTCCGGATTGCCGAACAACTCCTCGGGAGTACCCTGCTGCCTGATGACACCGTCCTCCATAAAGATGATGCGGTCCGAAATCTCTTTCGCAAACTGCATCTCATGTGTGACAATGATCATCGTCATCTTTTTCTTGGCCAGCCCTTTGATGACTTTTAAAACTTCTGCAGTCAGCTCCGGATCGAGTGCCGATGTCGGCTCATCGAAGAAAAGAATCTTCGGCTTTAACGCAAGTGCACGTGCGATCGAAACGCGCTGCTGCTGTCCGCCGGATAGCTGACAGGGATAGGCATTCGCCTTATCCTCGAGTCCAAACTGGCGAAGGAGTGCCATGCCCTCCTCCTCTGCTTTGGCGCGCGATACATGACCGACCGTGATCGGTGCATCCGTAATGTTCTTCAGCACGGAATAGTGCGGAAACAGATTGAAATTCTGAAATACCAGCCCGAAATTCTTACGGATCTGCTTTAATTCATGACGAGGTGCATAAACGCATCTGCCATCCTCTTCCCATGCCGCCTTCTCCCCAAGATAGGAAAGATTGCCGCCATCCATCGTCTCAAGCATGGTCGCACAGCGAAGAAGCGTGGATTTACCGCTGCCGGACGGGCCGATCACGGAAACCACTTCACCGGCTTCCACAGACAGAGAGATATCATTCAAAACGTGAAGGTCATCATATGTTTTTTTCAGATGTTCGATCTCAAGATACTTCATAAAACAGTCTCCGTCCGCTACCGGTAATACCGGAATCGCTCTTCAAGGTATTCCATGAAGGTCGCTACAACAAGATTGAAAACGTAATAGAATACGCCGGCCACCATAAGCGGAATGATCGTCGTCTCCTTGGCTGCAAGCTGCTTTGCTGCCGTGAACATCTCGACAACAGCGAGCACAAACGCCAAAGACGTATCCTTGACAAGAGTGATGGTCTCGTTCGTAACAGGCGGCAGAACACGCTTAATGACCTGCGGCAGGATGATCCGCATAAATGTCTGTGTCCTTCCGTAACCAAGCACCTTGGCTGCTTCATACTGTCCCCTGGGCATGGATTCGATACCCGCTCTGTAGATCTCTGCAAAGTATGCCGCATAATTCAGCGCAAATGCCAAAATAACCGCCACAAAGCGGTATCCGTTCGAGATCTTCATGCCGAACACATAAAACGGGGCAAAATACACCACGATCAGCTGCAGCATCAGTGGTGTTCCGCGCATGATGGAAATATACACTTTTGTCGTGTTCCGGACGATCCCGTTTCTGGCCATGCGGCCAAAAGCGAGCACCATGCCGAGCGGTAATGAAAACAGCAAAGTCAGCGTGAAAATCTCCACGCTGACCAGCATTCCTTCACCCAATTGTCTAAAGAGCAGATAATAGTTCATGTATACCTCAGATTACTTCAGGCAGATCATTGTCTCTGCAATATCATACTTCTTTGCAGTCGCGGTGACAACACCTTCTTTGTAAAGTTCAAGAAGCGACTTCTCGACAATATCCTTAAGCTCCGTGTTGCCTTTTAAGAAGCCGATGCCATACTGCTCCGTGGAAAGCTCCTCATCGAGGATCACATACGCATCGCCTCTCGATGAAAGCTGATAGTTTGCAACACCGATATCCATTGCAACGGCATTGATGGAACCTGCCTCAAGATCCATGAATGCGGTATTGTAATCACCGTATTCGATCAGATCCGCAAAGGAGTTCTTTAATTCTACGTTCTCGGGTGTCTCCTCGTCATTTAATGCCGCAAGTGCGGAGGAATCCTTCTGAACGCCGACGATCTTGCCTGCAAGATCAGCTTTCTTTGCGATACCGGAATCCTTGGCAACTACAAATACCTGGCTGTTATCGATATACGGTACGGACCAGGTGTATGCATCCTCACGACCATTGATCGTAAAGCCGTTCCAGATGCAATCGATCGTACCGGAAGAAAGCTCCATATCCTTTGCATCCCAGTCAATGGGCTGCTTTACAAGCTCCCAGCCCTGCTTGTCGCAGACAGCCTGTGCAAGATCCAGGTCAAAGCCTTCGTATTCTCCCTTGTCATTCATATATCCGTAAGGCGGGAATTCAGCGTCGAAACCAACCGTAAGAGTCTTACGCGCTTCTTCCTTGCTGCCACAGCCGGCGAGCATGGAAACGACAGTTGCCAGAACGATTGTCATAGCCAAAATCTTTTTCATAATAACATCTCCCTTTCTTTAACGATTTATCACGCTAAATCATTTTACTTCGACATATTAGCATACTAAAGTGGGGGATGTCAACAGCCATCTTATGTATTCTGCTGCCGCTCGAATTCATCTACAAGATCCATGATCTCGGCCTTGTATGCGGGGTAATCCTCCGCAAACGAACGGATCTCACTCTGCGCATGCTCCGCAAGACGTTCGTTGTATTCCATCTGCTTACGAAGCTTCTGACGCTGCTGGATCAGATTGTGACGGATCTCAACCATTTCATTCCGGTTGATGAGCGCTTCCGTCTGGTTCAGCCAGATCTCAGGATCACGCACGCGGCATTCACGCAGCGCTTTCATCAGTTTGGTATGGAGCTCCGCCAGCTCTGCATGGAGTTCTTTGAGACGCTCACGCTCTTCCTTTTCACGATTGTACGAATCCCAGATCTCGCGGAGCTCGGCCGCATCGGATACTTTGTATTTCGTATAGAGATAATCGAGCAGATTCGTATTGTTCACATAGCGGATCTTCACGCGGTTCTGCAAGAGGATCAGCTTGTTGATCGTCTTTTCCACCATACGAAGTTCTTTCGTATTGTCTGTATAACGCATATAGATCACGAAAACGCTGATCGCGATCACAGCACCGGTCAGCATATAGCCGATCTCGGTCTCCATGCGCAGATATGTCTGCAGAAGGTAAAGCAGAATCAGGCACGTAACGAATGCGAAGCAGCAAATGATCAGCATACCGCGCAGATTCTGGATACTGTGCCTTAATTCGTTCTTTCTGTAACCGAAGGCATGCCTCTCGCCGGCAAGCTTACCAAGATCGCTTTTAACCATCGTCTGGTATGCTTCCGCCTCTTCAAGCTTCCGGATTCCCTCCTGCGCTTCGTGAGACAGTCGTTCCATCTGGTGAAAACGTGCATCGCTCATACGATCCGGACGCTCTTCATAGTCGTCCCGCTCCCGTACGTACGCGCTGATCTTCTCGGCAGCTTCCGTAATCTCCTTCTTCTCTTCCGGGGGAAGCGCTTCGATCTCTTCCATATCCGTCAGATAACTTGTTACCTGCCCATATTCGGCCGACAGATCGGCGATCTCATTCTCTGCATCGCGGATCTGTTCCAGGCAGCTTTTGATAAAACGCTCACGCTGCATGCCATCCCGAACGGAAATCGTACTACGCGAAAGAACGGGTTCTTCGGTCTCGCGCTCCGGCTCATCTGCGTATTCTGTTTTCTTTTTCCAAAAGGAAAACCATTTGCTCCAAAATGCCATCGCTATTCTCTCGCCATGCTGCGGTAGCGATCTTTCAGTCGCTCCGCCAAATCCTTCAGTTCCTCCGCGCAAGCGGTGGGATCGGTTTCATATTCCGTGCGATAATGCGCCACTTCCGCGGCTTCGTTTGTTCCGTTCCATTGCCGGTTCAACGACTCGATCTTGCGCTCGAGCTCAAGCGATTTGTCTGCCGTGTCCCGGTCGGACTCTGCAATATAGTTAACATAATCCTGGTCAGACATCGCTATGCGGCGCGCTGCCAGCGCACTCGACATATCTTCATCGCGTCCCGTCAGACGGAATGCTTCCACAAAACAGTCGGACGCGCTCTCAAACAAAAACATCCGCGCACAGGTGCATCCGAGATTGTGATAGACAGATGCGCGAAGCTCCTTCCGTTCCTTCGGGAGCGTACTCAATGCATCCTGATAAATGCGGATCGCCCGCCAGCCTTTCCCGCTTTTGGCAAGATAGTCGGCCACGTTTTTCTTTTTTTCATACTGATCAAGATGAATGCTTGTCTTTAAAAACGCCTCAATCTGCTTGATCTCATCGGGCGGATAGTACCCGACATATTCCAGGATCGCTCCGGCAAATGCGCTCGCCGAACTGCCGGCACGAAGGAAGGGATAAAGGGAATCCGCAAGCTCCGTCAGGGCGCACTCGTCCCGGATCCAGTCGATCAGGGATCTGCACACAATGCTGTCATCGATAAGGATCGTTTCTTCTTTAAAAAGAAAACAAAGCTCTTCGATGGAGTAGATCGAGATCCCGATCTTGGAAAGGTCATATGGAATATTGGCTGTCTTACCGACACATAAGAGCGCTTTGCCCATTTTCCGGTTCCTTTATCATAAGTAGAGTTCTTTGATCCATGTTTTATGCGTCGCCTCATAGATCTGGCCGAATCCCAGATCCTCGATCGCGACTTCCGCCACGCTCTCCGATTTCAGCGAGATACGGAGGCTCACTTTCGTGGCGCGTCCCCGCCTTTTGGGCATATCGTCAAGCAGGATCTCCACTTCACGCACCTCCTTGCCCGTCAGCGGCGTAACAATAATGGAAAACGAATATCCGTCCTCTAAGATGAATTCGCATTCCTTATAAGCTTCGAACCAGTTGATCCCGGCATCCAAAAGAACAAAGTAAGACGGCGTGCCTCTTCGAAGCACCTTCATGCCGATGTTGGATTTCAGCTTTTCGTTTCCGAGGAACACATAGTCCCCTGCAGTTGTATCTACGCCAAGGCGCTCCGCCAC
>JAIKWO010000014.1 GCA_024684675.1 Lachnospiraceae bacterium | reverse complement strand
TCCGCAAGGAGCTTCCAGATCTTCTCCTGGGATGCCTTGTCAAGGACGGTTGTATATGCATCGCATTTCTTTTTCTCACCGTTTACAGTCCACTCTGCAGCTTCTGCCTTTTCAAAAGGAAGCTCGTGATATACCTCAAGGAGCTTGCCTTCCAGCTCTTCCTGCTTTGCCTCAGCATTCTCGATCGTAGCGCATGCGTCTACCATCTGCTGCAGAGACTTGTTGATCTCTTCAAGCTGCTTGACGCCAGTCTGCTGTGCGATCAGACCGTTTTCGTTCGTCTTGTGATAGTCATATACGAAAACCTTATCCAAAAGTGCAGGAGCTTTCATTCTGAAAGACTCCGCATCCAATCTTGCTACCGCGGCGATCGTGGGCATCTCAGGCATATGTACATTCATGTCGAAGCCGTAACCGGTCTTATCAACCGTCATGGTAAAATCGCCCGAATAGTTGTTAAATTCACCTTCCATCTTCATGGTCGCGGACTCTTTGTCTTCAAACTCATGAGACAGTGCCGTTACGATCGTATCCTTCTCGGAGAAAGTATTCTTTGCGGCGATCAGTACCTTGTCCGCCGGCTTTAAGAAAAGACCGAATTTCCATGCCAGTACGCCTGCAACCGCAAGGATCAGTACAATTGCTGCAGCTGCGATCGCGATGATCGGGCCTGCACTTTTTTTCTTAGGCTGTTCAAACTGTTCCTGCGCATACACCTGCTCCTGCTGTACAGGGGGCTGTACAGTGGGCTGTTCAGGGGCCTGCGCTACAGGCTGATTCTCTGTGTTCATCATTTCGTTGTTATCCATCTATTTCCTCCCTATCTGCTCCGATGAGCGCTTATGATCGCCGACCGGATGGTATCCACCGTTTTCTCTTCATCGGAGAAAAGGCGCAAAGTCCCGTCTTCCATCAGATAGCAGCGATCTGCCAGCAGGATGTCACCTTCATCATGGCTGGTCATGATCACACTGCCTCCCTGAGACAGGAACGAACGGATCCAATCACGGATCCCCTCTCTGTAATAGACATCCAGTGCGGTCGTCGGCTCATCCAGGATCATGATCGGCGCCTGCTTCAAGCACGCGCACGCTATGGAAAGCCTTCTTTTCATACCGTCAGACAGGCGGCTTACACGCATCTTGCGGATCGGTCCGAGTTCGAAAGCATTCACAATGGCATCCGTCTTCGGACTGCGATCCGCACCCCACAACCAGAGATTGTCCCACACGGACAGTTCCGGCATCAGGGGATTGTCCTGCGGCACATAACCGATTCCGTCATATCTTGCCCGGACGGAAGATGCATCGTCCAGCAGGACTTCACCCTTGTCCTGCTTCATGATCCCCGCAAGGATCTTTAAAAGCGTCGTCTTACCGCAGCCATTCTCCCCGATTACGGAGATGCATTCGCCCGGCGAAAGTGTAAACGACACATCTGTCAGTATGCGCTTTTTTCCATATTGTTTGCTGATGTGGGAAACTGTAAGCATATCGCGTCCTCACTGAACATCGTCATTGTGATAGGATAACACAGCACTATTTTAATGGGAATGGGACTTCTGTACCAAAAATCCGGTCATCATTACGACAACCGGAAGTTGTAATCAACTATGCGTCACGATATCGCTCTGGTATACTGATCCCAATAGTCGAGGATATATTTCGAATCAAATTCATGGTTTAAGTAGTGCTTAATCTGATCATATTCATCAAGCAGTTCCTTTTTCCTTCGAATGTCATTTTTGGGATCCGTAAACGTCGCATCGATCAGTTCCATTATTTTATCCAGATAAAATGATTCATACTGCTTATCGTTCTGCTCTTCATTCTCAACAAGGCGATTTACTTCTGCCGCTATATTGGAGAGCTGTTCAAAAAATGACAATCTGTACCAGTTTTCAAGTTTCATTCCTATCTCACCCACTTTTTCAAAATATCAAACAATTTTGCGATAATATCCGGATTTGAGCCATCGTCTATAAGCTCGTATTCCATGTCAACATGCATTGACTCATCAATCGCAACTACTTCGCGCTTTAGATCAATACAGAACTTAATGCGATCCGGAAACTCCTTGTTACCGTTGCGCATCAAATCGTCAATAAATGCAATATCTCTTAAAACCATAGACAATCTAACCTCTTCAAGACAAGTAAAATAAGGAACAACCCTTCTATGCAGATATTATATCATGCCATCAAATTGCTCTGAAAGCATATAAGAAATATTTTTGCATTATTTCATAAAGCAACTGGAAAGTTAATCCCCAACGAAAAAAGGGCAAGCGAAAGGCCTGCCCAAAGATTATCAACTGTTTCATTGATTATTACGGGTTGCAGCGTTTGCACCCGACATAGCCATGCGAGATGCACTCGTCATGTGTCCAGGAAACATCCTGTCTGTTCCCGGGTTTAATATCTCCGACCGAACTGCAGGACGGTACATGGAATTTGTGTGTATTGGTGTTCAATACATATGTGACCTGTCCGTCAGGAGCTGCCGGAATTGCTGTACCGGTTGCTGGTGCCGGTGCTGCTGTTTCTGCATTTGTAGCTGGCGGCTCACTTACAGTGGTCTGTGCATTTTCACCGGATGCCGTACCGTCTAAAGCACTGTCACCGGTTGCATAATTGATCGAAATGTGCGGCTGCACATTGTAGCAGAACACATTAAATTTAATCTTGTTATCTTCTACAGAGCGTGCTTCCATCAGCACACCGTCTGCAACAAGATTGTCCCCTCTAAAGAGCGGTGTCACTCGATATAAAACATGATGCCCTGTTCGATTCACATAGTCAGCTACCTGGTTTTCAAAAGGCAACATACCGACCGTATTCAGATATCTCGTGCCCGTGATCAGATTCTGCGGATTCGCGTTTTCTCCTGCAAGTTGATAGCCGATCAGATGACAACGGTTGTAAAGATACAGATCTTCAATCACTCCCGGATACTTTACCGTATGCCAGCCGGAAGGCTTAACCATTCCAATCTCGCCACGTGACTCTGTCGGCATCAATTCCTTGCAAACATTCGCATACGCCACGCCACATCTGCCCTTCACATCAAGCGCACTATAGTTTTCAAACGCTTCTGTCGTCAGTTCACTGTCCGCAAAGAACGGCTGATTTCCATTGACAGTAACATAAGCCTGTCCGCTGTACGCGGGAATTGATGCAAGAAGGCTATCATTCGCGGCATTTGCCGTAATACCTAGTCCAAGAGCCGCAACAACGGCGGCTGCAAACAGCAGTAATGTCTTTCCTTTTTTCATTAGGCATGTCCCCTTCCCATACACAATTGAAAAATAGAGCATCATTTTTCGTTATGTAGTTTTTGATTGCGCCAATCACTGAAAGTCAGTAAATTCAGCGTGGCTCTCTCAAGGTTCTGACACATATTCTACCATTTGCAATATTATGTGTCAAATATTTTGCAATGCGTTCTGCAATGCATATTATCCATATGCTTTGCAATAAAATTGTGCATGGAGGTATACAAATGGCTTTTCAGATCAAATCCGATAAAAAAGAAACTGAAAACAAGACGATCCGCTTTCCCCTCCCGCTTGTCCAACAGATCGAGCAAGCCATCCAGGGCAAAGATACGTCCTTCAGCGGCTTTGTGATTCAGGCTTGCCAATATGCATTGGATAATCTCCAACCTAGTAAAAAGTAGAGCCACCTCTCCTGACGGAGCGGTGGCTCTTGTTTTTATTGGTCTCTCTTCCGGCCTTAATACCGTACGCCGCGGCAGTACGTTGCTTCCACGCTATAGTCAGGTTTCAGAACAACAAGGTCGGCGTCGCGGCCGGCGCGGATAGCGCCTTTGCGATCGTCTAAGCCAAGGCAGCGCGCCGGATTGATCGTGCAGGCGTTCAGGGCTGTCTGGAACGGCACAAGCGCTTCCTCAACCAGAATGCGCAGACCCTCATTGATCCGTAGCGTCGAGCCTGCCAGCGTATCTGTACCGGCAAGGTATGCGTCGCCGTTCGGTGCGATCTCGATCTCGTTGCCACCAAAAAGGTATTTGCTGCCGGTCGGCATTCCTTTTGCCATCAATGCGTCTGAGATCATGATCCCGAAGTCGGGACCTTTATTCGTGAAGAAAATATTAAGAGCCTCCGGCGTCGAATGGATCCCGTCGCAGATAATCTCACCGTACATCGTCCGCAGGCGAAAAGCCGCGCCAACAAGCCCGTTGTTTCTGTGATGATACCCGGTCATACCGTTATAAACATGCGTCATTGAGGAAGCGCCGTTGGCAAAAGCGGCCGCCGCCTGCTCAAATGTTGCCGCAGAGTGTCCGATGCTGACCACCACGCCATGCTCTGACAGATATCTGGTTAACATAAAGTTATCATCTGTCTCCGTTGCCATCGTCACATAGCGGATATGACCGCGCGCGGCTTTCTGAATACGCTCAAACTGCTCGATCGACGGCTTTGCGATATGCTCTTCCGGCTGCGCGCCCTTGTATTTCATGTCAAGATACGGACCTTCAAAGTGAATGCCGAGGATCTCCGCGCCTTCGCAGCCGCTTTCCATGACGTCTGCCACGTTTGCGACCGCATAGGTCAACACCTTTTCGCTCTGTGTAATTGTCGTTGCCAGAAAAGAAGTAACGCCTTCTGACGGAATTCTTTTCGCCCAGCGGCGAAGGCCTTCCGGATTCGCATCATTCGTATCAAATTCATAAGCACCGTGACAGTGAATATCCATAAATCCGGGCACGATCCGAAGATCGCCGTAGTCTTCATCCGGCTTTGCAGCGTCGTACGCATCCACCCTCACGATCTTTCCATTCTCACAAACGATCTGCGCCGGCATAAACCGGTCGGCGATCCATACCTTTTTACTTTGAATCCGCATAATTTTCCTCCTAAATATACAAAAAAGGAGCGCATCGTCTGATGTGCCCCTTACCTGTTCCTATTCGCTCTTCAGACGCTCAATCTCTTTCTGAAGTTCCATAAGCTTTTCCATCGCCTGATTGATCTTTTCTTCCTTGTCAAGCTTCTCGGACGGTTCCGCGATCTCCTTGCTGAGCGCATCCTTCTCTGCCTGCAGGCGGTCAAGGTATCCCGTCACCATGGCGGGCTGCTCGATCGGATCCACATCCTCAAAGAATGACGGATCGATATGTACCTGATAATCCTCTTCGCGGATGATATACTGCTTGGATGATTCACGGCGGATCTTCTTTTCAAGACGCGAATCATCGTAGGAATCCGCATCTTCGTCGTCTTCCGTTACGTCGTCCTCGTCGTCTTCATCCTCATCGTCGTATTCCTCGTCCCCATCTTCGTCGTCATCATACCCGTCGTCATCGTCCGAGAAATCGTCGTAATCCTCATCATCTTCGTCATCATCATCGCGCATCTTCTTTAAGGTGAAAAAGATCGCTGCGATCACAAGCAAAAGCGCCGGAACAATCAAAAGAGCACGAAACGCCGTCGGACTCGGATGCCTCCAGCTGTACCCTTCTTCCGGTTCGCCCTCTTCGGTATCCTTATCGGTTTCGGATTCCTCGCTGCTATCGGTCGCGGCTGCAGACTTCTCTACATACTGATCTGATACGTATCCTTCCTTGCCGTCTAAGTCGATCCGGTACCAGCCGTTATCGCAAACACCTGTTATTTTAACTGTGTCGCCCTGGTTCAGCTTCCCGATCGACGCATTGTCCTTGCCGGGGCCGGAGCGTACATTAAGCGACTTACCCGTAACCGTGCCGGTCGCATCCTCATCCTTTACATTCTCGGCGGCATACACCACAAGCGGTGATACAATCGCCATCGAAACGGAAGCGGTCATGATCGCCGATACGGTCAGAAGCGCCACAGACAACATCTTTATTCTGTTTAAAACGATTCTGCTCTGAATCATATTATCCTCCAAATGGGCGCAGCTCCACAGCCACATCCATTGTCAGTATATCATTTTCCCTTTAAAAAACAAGCCTTGCGATGCATCATGCGGTTGTATATTCAACAAGTAGAAGCTCCACGCAAAGCTTTTCGGAGAGACGTCCCGTCTTCACGGCTTCTTCCGTATCAACCGCACGTTCAAGCGCACTTTTCAATGCATCCGCGGTAAACGCCGACGCCTGGCTGATGTACTTTTTGACAAAATACTTATTGATGCCCGTCTTGTCCGCGATTGTATAGGGATCACGATAGCTTGCAAGAAGCATTCGCACCTGCAAAAGCAGGTTGTACTGGCGCGCGATAAGCGCAAGCGTCCGAAGCGGCGGTACCTTAAGAGCAAGAAGATCCTGATAAAGCCGCATCGCTTTTCTGCGATCTCGCACGGCGATCGCATCAACCATCTCAAAAACGTGATCCGTGATCTCTCTCGTGCAGACGGCATCAATATCGGCTGCCGTGATCGTATCACGCTTCATCGCATAGCATACGAGCTTTTCGAGTTCCGTCTTTATATTGGACATATCTGAGCCGACTGACGTCAGGAAATACGCGACATCGCGCGGGGAGATCTTTTTCCCTTCAGCAGATATAAGACCCATGACCCACTTCTGCAGAGTCGCATCATCCTGCACACCGAATTCGATCGCCCGGCCGCCGCTCTGCACCGCCTTAAACAATTTGGAACGCCTGTCGATCTCTTTTTCCGCAAAAAGAAAATAGGCAGACTCCGAAATCCCGCCAAGGTACGATGCCATCTCCTCTCCACCCGCTTTGAAAAGGCCGGAGTTTTCGATGATGATCACGCGCCTTTCAGCAAGAAAAGGCATTGTCTCCGCCAGATCGATGATCTCCCCGACATTGACATCCTTGCCTTCATAGTAGTGGCAGTTCATCGTGTCATCGCCCGCAAGCGCCGCCTTCAGCTTATCCCTGTACTGAAGCCGCAGATAATCTTCCGGGCCGTATAGGAGATACATCTGTTTTAATTGTCCGCTCTTGATATCTTCATTGATACTGCGCATGGATCAGTCAGTCCTCCCACCAGGGCTTCATGGCAAGGTTCAGATCAACGGGCTCTGTGATGCCATCCACATGACCGCTCTCCGAATACTGCAAGATATCATATGCATAAGGGAAGTAGATCGGTCTTGAATAAAATGCATACCAAAGCGGAATATCCGCCAGATCCTTGTAGTTCATCATTAGAACCATGGACTTTAGGTTCGTATAAAGCATGGGCTTATGCCCCGCTTCCGAGATTTTCTCTGTAAAACGCCTGATCAGCGCAGTCCTCTCTTCCTTAGTAAGGTCACTCGTCCGTCCCTCGCCGTTGGCAACGCTTTCCACATCCAAAACGACGGGGCCGTCAATCCCGTAATCCTTCAAAACATCAAGCACATACGCCGCCTCTTCGTCGATCTCATCCGCATCCTTTGCCTGGGTGAGAAAATATACGCCGACATGAAGATTATTTTCAAGCGCTCCCTGTATATTCGCTTCAAAGGTCTCATCGTCTACGATCGCTCCCTCGGTATACCCGCGAAATCCAAGACGCAGAATGGCAAATTCAATCTCCGAAGAGGCCTTAGTCCAGTCGATCTCGCCCTGAAAGCGCGATACATCAATGCCCGGATGTCCTATGACACCATTGTCATCTTCATACGCCCAGGTGCCGTCCGCATTCTCGGTAAAATAGGAATCACCGTACTCGTTTGCCGGAAGCGAGTGGTCGATCTCTTCGAAATAATAACGGTCGTTACTATATACCACAAGTTGGTTTGGGAACAGCGTTCGAAGCACATCAACCGTGGAGACGCCTTCCTTTTCCATATAGCCGCGAAGGCGCTGCAGGAGCGAGTCTTCTGCCTCTTTCTTCGCATCCAGATAGTCACCGTCACCTCTGTCATTTGCCACCTCAGGCTCGTCCGTCGCCTCATCTAAGGCAAATTCTTCTACGATCACAGCCGGAACCGAATCGGATCCGATCACCTCTTTCCAGCCGCCACCCGGCATACGCATGATCTTTGCAAAAAGTGTAATAAAACACACCAATGCAACAAGTGCAAGCACTGTGGAAACGATCGCCCATAGCAGGATCGGAGACATCCGCTTCCTGCGGCGTTCTTTATGTAGTTCTCTACGACTCTCGCCGTGTCTGTTCACTAGGGCACTCATATTCCCATGATACACGATGGCGAAAGAAAAAGCGACAAGGAGTTGAAGAGTTCACAGGATTTTCAAGAAATATAGTGCGAGATTGTGTACGCTCCGTCCGGAGTGACATGAACCGTCAGTGCACCGCCTTCCTTCGTCATATGAATGTTACTGTCAACTTCCAAAAGGCGCGTAAGAACTTCCGGTGCAGGGTGACCGTAACGATTGCGCTCTCCTACAGAGATCAACGTATCGATCGGACGGATCGCATGAAGGAATGCCTCAGATGAGGAAGTCTTACTTCCATGATGCCCGGCTGCGAGGATATCAGAATGAGCGAACGGACTATGCCTGCCGACTGCATTCCGATCCATATTTCGTTTTATGTCAACTAATTGGCTGATGATCTCTTCCTCTCCTTTCGCATCGCAGTCGCCCATATCCAGCATGCAAAAGTCACCCTGTGCGATCGCCAGAACGAGCGATCCGCTGTTCTTATCATCAAAGCAGGAACCAGGCTGGGGGTGGAGACAGGTAAGGGATAGATCGCCTTCCATGATCGCATTGCCTCGCCCCATCACATACACTGGTATTTCTGTCTTGTGCGCAAGTTGACATAACTCCATATATTTTTCGTCACGATCCCCGATTGCCGGCATCACAAGACTGCCGATCCGCACCTTGCAATCTTTTCCCTGAAGGAGCATCTCTTCAATGCCACTGTAATGATCCGCATCGGTATGGGAGATAAAGACCGCATCCAGATACGAAATCCCCTGCGACTGCAGATACGGAATGAGCGTGTATCTTGCAAGTTCCTTTTCCGATGTACTGCCGCCATCAATCAGATAATGGTGATTTCCATCAGCAGAGACCGCAACACTCTGTCCCTGTCCGACATCGATCATTGTGATTGAAAGCGCATCGGGTACGTTCCACGTTAAAAATGACAGCGCGCAGAGGTAAGATAGCACCAGATATTTTCTCCCGACAAAATCGGCGCTCCATGCAATAAATACAAGCATTACCGCATACCGTATAACATTTGCTATTGAAGGAATTCCTGCATTCCAAGAATTAAGCGGCAAGTTTTCCGTCATTTGACAGACAAAAGCGATCCCAGAAAGGATGAGATGCACCGGAATAAACAGCATTTTCGCGACAGGGAGCCATATGAGCCCGACTGCAAGTGCAAGCATTCCGCCACCCATAACAAGACTCATGAGAGGCACGACAAGCAGGTTCAGGAATACGCCATAAACCGGCACACTAAAATATGCGGTCAGAATGACCGGGAGCGTTACGATCTGTACAGACAGACTCGCGCCCAATAGTTTTGCCGCTTTGCCCGGAAAGTGCTCTGTAATGATCGGCAGGAAGATTGTGATTCCCAGAATCGCGCCGTAAGAAAGAAGAAATCCGCTGTGAAAAAGGATATACGGCTTTGCTGTGCATAAGAGCATCGCCGAGAAGGAAAGCGCCGTCAGACGATCGTAAGATCTGTGAATCGCATCCGCTGTCAGCGTACATAAGAACATCACGGAAGCACGAAAGGCAGAGGGTGACATTCCTGTCATGATGCAGTATAGTACCAGAAATGTGCCCGCAGCAGACGCCGCAAGAATGAGCGGTAGCAGCATCTTGCGAAAGAGCATATAGAGTCCCGCTCCCCAGAAGCTGATATGGAGACCGGATACCGAAAGTACATGCAGGATGGCTCCGTCCCGATAGAGCGACTTAAGACCATCAGACAGTCCGCTTTTGTCCCCGAGAAGAAGTGCCCGCATGAGACCTGCGTCTTCGTCGCAGATCATTTCGATTCGGTTTGCAAGTGCCTCTTTCAGATCCTGTATATCCTGCATGAAACGATTACCGTTTCCGTCCCGTGTAACCACCTTGCAGGCATCCATTGCAAACGCATCACCACAAGCGTAGTGATAGCCCTCTTCATCAAATCCGCCCTGGTTGCGCGCACGCCTGAATGTTTTCATAATGCCCGTTACCATTATTCTCTCGCCCATAATCAGGCGCTTTTCAGGCTTTTCTCCAACATCTTCGACCGTAGCACAAACAGCCCCCGGCAGAAAGAGACGGGAAAGTGTATCGGATATGGAATTCACATTGTATTCGGAAAACGCGGCACCACGGAATGTGATGTCGTCGATGCGCAGAACGCGCTTGGTCTTACCGAGATTATCGGTTTTTGTTTCGATCGTGCGGATGGCTCCTTCCACGGTGATCCGCTGTCCCTCCGCATCAGGCAGGCGGATCCTTGGCTTTCCCAGCAAAAGGAGTAGCCCCCACAGGAAAACGATCCACACGATCGAGAGTTTACATAATGTTCTGTTTTGAAGCAGTTTCGTTCCGTTTCCTCCTTCTGATCACCGTGCAAAGCACCTCCGGCAAGCGTCCATCCTATGGTATCACACACATATCGTTTCATGCAATCGGCACCCTCCACAAAATACAGGCAGTCCGCATGCGCATTTCGACGAAAAAATGGTATAATGAAAACTGACCGGAGGTGAAAGATATGATCAAAATAGCTGTTGTCGGGAGCGGGATGCTCGTGCAGGAGAGCCTGCCGATACTTACGGCCATGCCCGAGATCGAAGTGCAGGTGCTCACAGGCACAAAGAGGAGCGCGGATACCGTACGCGACCTGCAGAAAAAATATGCGATCCCCAAAGCCTATACAGACTACGATACGATGCTTGCGGATCAGCGCGGGCAGCTCGACCTGATCTATCTAGCCACTCCCAACAATACCCATTTCGAGCTGGCCATGAAGGCGATCGAAGCAGGTTTTCACGTATTCATCGAAAAGCCGCTTACGCTAAAATATGAAGAAGCCGAACAGATTTTTTCAAAGGCAAAAGAAAAGGGTGTGATCGCGCTCGAGGCGATCTGCAATCAATATCTGACCGTCTGCAAAGTTCTGAAGCGTGAACTGGACAGAGCCGGCGAGATCAAATACGTCAGCCTGAACTTCTCACAGTACTCCTCACGCTACGACCGCTTTATGGCAGGCGAATACTTCAGGGTATTTGATGCCGCGTTAGGCGGCGGTGCTCTGCTCGATCTGGGGATCTACAACATCCATATTGCTGCCTTTCTCTTCGGTCATCCCGTAAAAACCTTCTATTACCCCAACATCATCAGAGACGTGGACGTCAGCGGTGTTATGATCATGGACTATAAAGACTTTAAAGTGGTCTCGGTTGCCGCAAAGGATTGCCAGGGCGATAACGGGCTTTTGATCGAGGGCACAAGCGGGTATTTCAAACTGTCCGACACGCTCAATTCCATGAACGCCCCGCTCATCTTCCATGACCGTAGGACAGGGGCTGATATCACGCTGACCGAACCGGTCGACGAGCATCGAATGACCGCGGAATTCCGCGAGATCTCACGGATCATAAAAGAAAATGACGCCCTTCAGGTCGAAGAACGTCAAAAAGAAAGTCTGCTTGCGATGCGTATGCTGTGTGAGCGATCATAAATCACAAAAGTCCGGCCATCATGATAGCCGGACTTTTCATCTTGGATCCGCTTTTTAGGACGCGTTGTTATACGGAAATGTCAAAGTTTGCTCCAACTGCGGGGTTCACCGACAACTCCATTGCCGCGGTATCGACCATCTCTGTCACGCCTTCGCCTGCAACCTCCATGAGATCCAGAGATTTGCCGAGCATCGCAGCTCCCACCTGCGTCAGCAGGTCCTGTTGTGCCATTGCCATTGATAATGCGGGAATATCCATTGCAATCCCTCCTTTATGTATTGGCTGACATCCTTACATATCTTATATCGACATGATCAAGGGAAAAATGAACCCTCAACCCCGTCCCCAAGGGACCATTTGGGGCTACAGAGACTTAAATTTCTGCGTCGTGTCATTCAACTGCTCTGCTACTTCCGTGTTGCGGTCGATCGCCTCCGTTGTATACGGAAAACCGAGGGTGCCGTATTTGCTGTCTTTATAGGCGGCATCTGTCTTTCCCGCCCAGCTCTGGCCGCTCATATCCACAAGCAGGCCTTCCCAGTTGCTAAAACCGGAAGACTCACAGGCAATGATATCCGGCATCTGATCAGCCAGATAATATCCCTTCAGAAGCGCCTGTGAGTCCGTACCGCCGCCGGCATCTACGCCGATGACTTCCACATGCACCCCTTTTTCCTTCTCGTACTGCG
Organism: Lachnospiraceae bacterium; assembly: GCA_024684675.1. Classification (GTDB taxonomy): domain Bacteria; phylum Bacillota; class Clostridia; order Lachnospirales; family Lachnospiraceae; genus VSOB01. The sequence continues at coordinate 7,342 of JAIKWO010000014.1, read as the reverse complement.
CTGCCAACGCCTCGATCTGGCTGTTGACCTCGCTCTTGATATTCAGGATACGAATGGACTTCGCGCCATCTTCCGGTGTCACTTCCTTTGCTTCCGGCGCATTTTTGCATGCCGAAAGGATCGCACATACCATGATGGTTACAACCGCAAACAAAATCCCCTTTACTTTTATTCGTTCTGCACCTTTCTTTTTTCTGTAAAAAACATGGAAAAATTTCAGAAATCGGAATTTTAAGAGATCATCCCTACCACTTTCAGTATACTGGATCATGCGGGTGAAAAGAATTAAAATACCATAAACTTTTTTCGAAAAGCCGCGATTTGTTTATAAAAATTTTATAATATGCATCCATTCATCCGTTTGACAGCGTGAGGTATCTTTCCTTTTTTCAAAAACCCGTGTACAATATCCCTTGGCTATACAGATATTCGATAAGGAGACACACATGATCCAAGCAGCGATCTTCGACTTAGACGGCACGCTGTCCTTTACGCTTGATTCCATCGCCAAAAGCGGCAATTCCGCGCTCGAAGCGATCGGGCTTAAACCGTTTGAGGCAGATGCATATAAATACTTTTGCGGCGACGGCCCCAACGAGCTCGTCCGCAGGATGCTCCGCGCAAGCGGTGACACAGACTGTGCACGCTACGATGAGCTCCGTCCGCTCTATGGCAAATTCTTTGCAGAATATGCAGACTACAAGGTAGCGCCTTATGACGGCATGCCGGAGGCGCTCAAAGCACTGAATGCAAAAGGGATCCGCCTTGCGATCCTCTCCAACAAGCCGCATCCGCAGACCGTTCAGGTTGTGGAAAAGCTCTACGGCAAAGGCCTTTTTGACATGATACAGGGGCAATGCGCAGAGATCGCGCGGAAGCCTGCGCCTGACGGCGCTTTACTCATCGCAAGAGAACTTGATGTGAAGCCGGATGAATGCCTGTATGTAGGCGATACCGGCACGGATATGCAGACTGGTAACAGCGCCGGTATGCATACGGTCGGCGCGCTTTGGGGCTATCGCACAAGAGAAGAGCTTACCGAAAACCATGCGGAGCTGTTCGCAGATACGCCGCTCGACATCCTAAGCCTCCCCATCCTTAGCGAGAACTGAACCAACCGGCGCGCTTGGCTCCAATCCCGCCTATGCTACACCAGGCGTTCTTCACTCTCAATTGAATAGATCGCCTCAAACGGAATCTTCGTCTGTACAATCTGGATAAAACCGGCATTCTCGTCAATTCTGGCGACCATGCCGGTTACTTTTATGTAGGAACCCTCATGATAGTACGTAACAGTCGCAACGCAGCCGACCGTCAGGTCACGCATGCGCCGATCCAGCTCATCCGCCATATCCTCTGAAAGTTCAGCCTTGGGCACAATGATCCGTTCCTTGGCCGCAAGCGCCTCCGGGAGGCCACGAAGCGCCGCAAACGGCATGAACTGCTTGGCGCGCTCTTCAATCGTCATACGCGTTCCGGGCTTCTTAGGCACGATGACCTCCAATCTGCGCATTCCGCTCGCGCGTGGTTGCATTTTGCTCCAAATTCATTCCCTTTAAGATAGCATTTTTCCCATATTTATTCTTGATCGACAGAACCGCCTTCTGGATCCTGCGGTTCTTTGCCAGCTCCTCTGCATCCGTAAAGAAACTGTACTGGTGGAACTCCTCCGGCACCACATGATTGGCCGTGATCACAACGCGTCGTATACCGCACTGTCTGTCAGCGATCTGTTCGAACAGTTGCGTGATCGCCGGGATCAGCACCATGTCCGAATTCGTCTCATCCGGCACATCGATCGTGCCATGCGCCGCCTTCATACCGAGTCTGTTGGAATAGCCCATGTGAAGCGTCAACGACTTCGTCACAAGCCCTTTCTCCACCATGTCGAGACACAGAAGATCCGTCATCTCCTTTACGATCAGCTTTGCGTCGTCAAAATGATAATCGCACGACAGAACCTGCCCTGATGTAAGTGAATTGACCGTCGGCTTATAATCCTTCACCTGTCTGATCGTAACAGGCTCCCGCCCGAAAGCATGATCGATAAGAAGCTCTGCATCTTTTCCGAAAAGGCGATACAGCGTATCCTCATCCGCCTCTGCGATCTCCCGCATCGTATAGATTCCGACCGTCTCAAGCCGCCTTGCGGTTCCGGGACCGATCCGCCAGAAGTCCGTAAGCGGCCTATGATCCCACAGCGTCTCACAATATGACTGTTCTGTCAGTTCGCCAATAAAATCCGGCGAATGCTTCGCCGATATATCAAGCGCAATCTTGGTCAGATACAGATTCGTTCCGATGCCGCAGGTCGCACGGATCTTAAGCGATGCGTAGATATCACCGATGATCTTCTGCCCGAGCTCGCGCGCAGTCATGCGATACATATGCAAATAGTCCGTCACATCCATAAACGCTTCGTCAATGGAATAGACATAAATGTCATCTTTGGAAATATATTTCAGATAGATCTCATAGATACGCGCCGCATAATCAATGTAGAGTTGCATGCGCGGCGTCGCAGCGATATAAGAAACGTTCTTCGGAATCTCGAAAATGCGGCATCTGTTGTGGATGCCAAGTCTTTTCATAGCAGGTGTTATTGCAAGGCAGATTGTCTTTTCCGTGCGCGACATGTCGGCCACAACAAGATTAGTCGTCATGGCATCCAGCCCGCGCTCGGCGCATTCCACAGAGGCATAGAATGACTTTAAGTCAATGCAAATATAGGTACGCATCATCCTGCCTCCTTTCTCTCTTTTGAAAAAACGGTGCCTGCCCCCGTTACCTGCCCTCCAGAAACGCTCTGATCTCGTCAAGGCGGTTAAGTGCCGCCCTGCGACCGATCTCGTAGGTCGCCTTCAGCTTCTCCGGATCATGCTCAATCCGATCCGCAGGAACTGGCGCATCCGGTGCGATCACAAGCACTGCGCCTTCGCGTTCACGGCGGTACACATATGCTGTCTCTTCATTGTACATAACGTGGCGGTCTTTGATCGCCCTTGCATAATTCGGATACTTCCGATAGAGCCATGCCATAAACGAGGAAACACTGCTCTTCTTCTTCACATAGTCGCGCGGTCTTGTCGTGATTACGATATTCCGTTCATAGCCTTCCTTTTCAAAGAAACGAAGCGGGATTGAATCTGCCGTGCCACCGTCCTGCAAGAGGCGCCCGTCCACCTTCACGATATGCGATACCATAGGAAGCGATGCCGAGGCGCGAATAATGTCAAAATCCCGTTCATCGCAGGTATCGATCCGCGCGTAATAAGGACCTCCCGTTTCAAGGTCTGTACAGACCGCATAGAATGCCATCGGATTATTTCTGTATGTATCAAAATCCACGGGATCCAGTTCAAACGGGATCTCTCGATAGCAGAAATCCACGTTAAAGATATTACCGCTTGTCAGAAACGACCACCAGCTGCAATAGCGCTTATCCCTGCAATAGTTCACATTATAGCGAAGTGCACGCCCGATCTGGCGCGATTTGATGTTAAATCCAAAGCAGGCGCCTGCCGAAACACCGATCGCCCCATCAAAGTCAATCCCATTTTCCATAAAGACGTCAATCACGCCGGCAGTAAATACGCCACGCATGCCGCCGCCTTCCATTACCAGTCCATTCTTCATGTTTTTCTCCCTTAAAATAAAAATCCGAGAACGTCGTAACGATCGTCCCCGAACCCTTATCTGAGTAGCGAGAGGGGGATTTGAACCCTCGACACTGCGGGTATGAACCGCATGCTCTAGCCAACTGAGCTATCTCGCCATGGTATATGAAGTTTCACAAAATAAGTGGGACCTATAGGGCTCGAACCTATGACCCTCTGCTTGTAAGGCAGATGCTCTCCCAGCTGAGCTAAGATCCCACGCTTTTGTGCGTTGCATTTCTGCAACCCGCTTTGCTAATATACCATCCAATCAAGTTTGTTGTCAAGAAGTTTCAGAAATTTTTTCAACAAATTTTCAAGGACGTTTCGTGCGGGATGTACTATTTGAGGTTCGGTACAATCCCCAGGAACTTAAGCGGCTTATCGCTGTCATTGATCAGGCTGTGGCTGTGTCCCTCCGGGCAGTAATGACAGGAGCCCTCATGCAGCGGGATCTCCGTGCCGTCATAAAGCACCTTGCCTTTGCCTTCCAGGATGTAGACCGTCTCGCTGGTTCCCTCGTGCGTGTGCAATCCGATGCTGGATCCCGGCTCCAAAATGCCGCGCATGATGCGGATGGAATCGTCCACGTAGGAACGAAGCAGCGCCGCGCCCGTGCCGCCCTTAAACTCCGGATTGCGTACTTCTTCAATCTGATCAAAATCGATGTGCATAACTCCCCCTCCTATGTATGCTTTTTTTGAAAAAATGTTAGCCCTTAGAATGTTCTGTTGCCCGGTCGTCTTGCAAGGCCGAGCTCTTCCGCTACTTTTGCCACCTGCTCTGCGACCGCAAGTGCCACGCGCTTGTCAAAAGGATCCGGAATGATATAATCTTCGCAGATCTTGTCCCCGCAAAGATCCGCAAGTGCTCTTGCCGCACCGAGTTTCATCTCGTCAACGATCTTGGTGGATTCTACCATCAATGCCCCGCGGAACAGTCCCGGAAATACCAGGACATTGTTGATCTGGTTCGGATAATCGCTTCTGCCGGTCGCGATGATCCGCGCGCCGCCTTTTTTAGCCTCAGGCGGAAGAATTTCCGGCGTCGGATTCGCCATCGCGAACACGATCGCATCTTTATTCATGGAAGCGACCATCTCCGGTGATACGATGCCCGGTGCGGATACACCGACAAATGCATCAGCGCCCTTCATCGCATCGGCAAGCGTGCCCTTTAAGTGGTCGCGGTTCGTAACCTTCGCCATTGCTGCCTGTGCGGGGTTCATCCAATCCTCGCCTTCACAGAGCGCACCCATCTTATCGCACAGGATCACATCCTTCGGCCCCAGCTGCAGAAGGAGCTTGCAGATCGAGATGCCGGCGCTTCCCGCACCACTGATCACGATCTTCGTATCTGCCCATTTCTTACCGACCACTTTGAGCGCATTCAGCATACCTGCCGCCACAACGATCGCTGTGCCGTGCTGGTCATCGTGAAAGACCGGAATATCAAGCTCTTCCTTCAGTCTTGTCTCGATCTCAAAGCATCTGGGCGCCGAGATATCCTCCAGGTTAATGCCGCCGAATGTCGGCGCAAGATATTTGACCGTCTTAATGATCTCTTCCGTATCCTTCGTATCCAGACAGATCGGAAAAGCGTCTACGCCGCCAAACTCCTTAAACAGGACCGCCTTGCCTTCCATAACGGGCATCGCCGCTTCCGGTCCGATATCACCTAGTCCGAGAACTGCCGTTCCGTCCGAAACGACGGCTACCGTGTGACTTTTGATCGTGTATGTATACGCATCATGCACATCCGCATGAATCTTACGACACGGCTCCGCCACGCCCGGTGTATAAGCCGTCGATAATTCTTCTCTATTGGTTACAGGCGCCTTGGACACTACGGAAAGCTTACCCTTTTCACGTGCGCAAAGCTCCAGACTCATCTGATTGTAATCCATGTCCTACTCCTATTCATTTAATTGTTAAGTTTACTTTTAACTTCCATTGAAATCGGTTCGCATTTCATACAGCTTAATGCTTCACATACGCCGCATTTCCTGCGATATATATATTATATACCGCCACATGGTCATAAATGCAACGCCAACTGCTGTGAGACTTGGCAGTAACACAAATATATTCCTTTCCGTCAGCGCCCATGTAGTAGCTCGCCGCGCAGCTTCCGGACTCGTCCACGTAGCCGGTCTTGGCACCAAGCACCTCACCGCCGCAGTCTTTATCTTCGATCCGACGCATGAACCAGTTAGAGATCAGCAGGCCTTCCGGGTGCTCCGCCGTCTTCGTCGTTGTGTAAGTGCGTGCCTTTAAGATCTCGCGGCAGTACGGGTCCTGTATGCATGCACCCATAATGACAGCCATGTCATAAGCTGTACAGTAGTGGTTCGCATCGTAGATACCGACACAATTGGTAAAATGTGCCGTATCCGCGATCCCGAGCTCCTGCAGCTTTTCGTTCATCTTCCCGACAAATGCTTCATGGCTGCCACAGGTATAGATCGCAAGCGCAGTGGCCGCATCGCCGCCGGACGGCAGGATCGTCCCGTAGAAAAGATCGTTCACCGTCACACGCTCTTCCTTGGCAAAACCGACATTGCTGCAGTCGTGTGTAAACGCATAATCGGTTGCTTCGGTCGGAACAGACACGATCTCGCTGCGCTTTTCTTCCGGAACAAGTTCTGCTGCCACAAGAAGTGTCAAAAGCTTTGTCATCGACGCAGGATTGATGCGATCGTAGCCGCCCTTATGTGCGACCACAGTCTGCTCATCCGTATTCACAACGATCCCGTATTCCGCCGTGACTTCAGCAGAGCTCATCGCCTTGGTGGCTTCGTTTCTTGCATACGATGGAATAAAGGTATCCCCCGCATCCTCTTCGGTCTCAGCAGTCTCTGCTGTCTCATCCGCCTGATCATCCGCATCGTTCAGGGCGTCTTGCTCCGCGCCTTCTCTGTCCGCATTCAGATCATCATCCAAGCCGGGTACGCTTGTATTTCCCGCGCTTTTATCTTCCATGACACTACTGTCATCTTTTGAAAAAAGGCTCCCCACCGCACGTACACCTGCACGCACCGTAAAGAACAGGCCGATCGTCACTGCCATGCAAACCACTGCAAAGATAGTCCGGTAGATCATGACCTGACGCCTTCTTCTTTTTTTCTGCTCTTCACGCCTGCGCCGCCGTTCGATGCGGCGACGGCGTTCCAACTCTTCATCCGTCATATCGAAAGATTTGCTCCGATCATCATTATCGCTTACCGTCATATCGAGGACGCGCTTCTAATATCCGAGTTCTCTCAGAAATGCCTCGCACCCCTCCAGACAGTCTCTGTACGCGGTACCGAACTCCCTTGTATACCAGGGATCTGCAATTGACCGTCCCGGTCGATCCGTATGGTCGAGCAGCAGACTGATCTTTTCTTCCGTGTCAGGCCCCGTGATACGCGTAACGCCCCGGATATTGGCCTTATCAGCGCACAAAATGTAATCATAACGGTCGTAATCTTTTGCCGTGATCTGGATTGCACGCTTTTCTCTAAAGTCTGTGTACGGCGTCTTTCCAAGCCCATGGCTTCGAAGCTCTTCCGCCGCCGGCGGATACACGGGATTGCCAATGCCGTTCCACACTTCCTCATCACTCGTTCCGGCCGAATGGATCTCGAACTGATCCTTCAGCCCCCTCTTTTCGACCATATCCTTCAGGATCACCTCACACATCGG
>JAIKWO010000132.1 GCA_024684675.1 Lachnospiraceae bacterium | reverse complement strand
CGAGAAAACGGGCGCCCGCACCATTTTTACAGATATGGAGAACCCGCCGACGGATTCGGGTTCAAGCCTTACCATGCAGACCGAAGATTTCTATGCAGCGGCACATGACGCTGATATAATATTATATAACAGTATTATTGGCGGCGGGATCACGTCTGTGGACGAGCTCCTTCATAAGAGCGAGCTGTTCAAAGACTTCAAAGCCGTAAAGGAAGGCCGGGTCTACAGCATGAACAAGGATTTCTTCCAGAGAACGACCGGTATGGCGGACTTTATGGAGGATCTGCATGCCGTTTTTGCAAATGAAAACCGGTCGCTTACATGTATCAGCAAATTACAGTAGAACAATGAACAAAACAAGATGCGTGGTCGTAATCGGCCTGACTGCTTTATTATTGGCAGGAATCGTATATCTGAATATGCTGACGGGGAGCGTCAGTCTCTCGGCGCGGGAGATTATGGCAATCCTTACGGGAGATGTGTCCGATGAGATGAGCCGGAATATCATTCTGGCGATCCGTTTGCCGCGTATTCTTGCAGCCGTGATCCTGGGCGGGGCGCTTGCACTGTCTGGATACCTTTTGCAGACTTTTTTCGGTAATCCGATCGTGGGGCCCTTCGTACTTGGCATTTCAGCAGGAGCGAAGCTGACGGTTGCGCTGACACTTATTGTCTTTGTATCGCACGGCGTGCGAATGGGGGCGATGTCCCTTGTGGCAGCGGCTTTTGTCGGCGCGATGATCTCGATGGGGCTTGTACTCATTTTCTCATTGCGCGTCAGGAGCATGGGGATCCTTGTGGTGTGCGGCATTATGATCAGCTACATCTGTTCGGCGATCACGGATCTTACGGTCACGTTTGCGGCGGATTCCGATATTGTGAACCTGCATAACTGGTCGCTTGGAAGCTTTTCCGGCATGTCTCTTGATGATGTCTATGTGATGGCGGTGTTGACGCTTATTTGCGTGGTTGCGACGTGCTTTCTCGCCAAGCCGATCGGTGTATACAGGCTCGGTGAAGCCTATGCGAAAAGTGTGGGCGTCAATATCCTTCTTCTGCGCGTCCTTCTGATTCTGATCTCAGGGATGCTTGCGGCCTGCGTGACCGCTTTTGCGGGACCGATCTCTTTTGTTGGGATCGCGGTGCCGCATCTTGTAAAAAATATGACGAAAACAACAGCGCCGGTGGTTATGATCCCCGGCTGCTTTCTGATGGGATCGCTTGTTACGTTGTTTGCCGACGGAATCGCGCGCAGTATTTTTGCGCCGACTGAAGTCAGCATCAGTTCAGTGACGGCGGTCCTTCTGGTACCTGTCGTGATCGCAGTGATGCTTGGAAGAAGACGGGAGGGCAACGCGTGATGACGAAGGGAACAGAATCCGGCAAAGGGCTTGCCGCAAGATCGCTTACGATCGGTTATGAAAAGGATCTGATCGCAGACATCTGCCTTTCGGTTACGCCGGGGAAGATTGTCACACTGATCGGTCCGAACGGAAGCGGCAAATCGACGCTTTTAAAGACAATCACGGGACGCATCAAAGAGCGCGGCGGTGTGATCCTTTTAGATGGCGCAGACAAGGCCGGTATGTCAGGGCGCGAGATCGCATCCAGACTTTCCATGGTCATGACAGATAACGTGAAGCCGGAGCTTATGACCTGTCGTGAGGTGGTTGAGACAGGGCGCTATCCGTACACAGGTCTCTGGGGAAAGCTATCCGCCGAAGACCACCGCATTGTGGAAGATGCGATGGCATTGACGGAGACACTGCCGCTGGCTGACGATCTTTTTACAAAGATCAGTGATGGTCAGCGTCAGCGCGTGCTTCTTGCAAGGAGCGTCTGCCAGGAACCCGCGGTACTCGTACTCGATGAGCCGACATCCTATCTTGATATCCGTTATAAGGTCGATATCCTGACAAGGATCAGACGATTGACAAAAGAACGCGGCATCGCGGTATTGATGTCCCTTCACGAGCCTGAACTTGCGATGAAACTGTCCGATACGGTCGTTGCGATCGGGGAGGGACAGATTCTTCGGGTCGGCACGCCCGGGCAAGTATTTGAAGAATCTTTTATCAGAAGGCTATACGCACTTGGAAGCGCGCCGCTTGATCTTCTGACGCATGCACCCTGGTTTTCCGAAGGGAAAACTGTGCAGGCGCCGGTTTTAACCCCGGAGAATGAGGGTGAGCCGAGCAAAGCGAAAGGCACTTTTGCCCGCGGCGTCATTATGGTTCAGGGGACGATGTCCAATGTCGGGAAAAGCGTGCTGGCAGCAGCCCTTTGCAGGATTTTTACAAAGGACGGCTACCGCGTGGCACCGTTTAAATCGCAGAATATGGCGCTGAATTCCTTTGTGACACAGGATGGCCTTGAGATGGGGCGCGCGCAGGTGATGCAGGCGGAATGCTGCGGCATCGCACCGAGCGTCTACATGAATCCGATCCTTTTAAAGCCGACAGACGACTGTGGCTCTCAGGTGATCGTAAACGGGAAGCCGATCGGCAATATGCCGGCAAAAGAGTATTTTGCCTATAAGACCAAACTGATCCCCGAGATTCAAAAAGCGTACGATATCCTTCGGGAAAATGCGGATATCATCGTGGTGGAGGGCGCCGGGTCGCCTGCGGAGATCAATTTAAAAGAGAATGATATTGTGAATATGGGGCTTGCAAGGATGATCGATGCGCCGGTGCTTCTTGTCGGCGATATCGATAGAGGCGGCGTGTTCGCGCAGCTTTTAGGGACGCTCGATCTTCTGGAAGAAGAGGAGAGAAGACGCGTGTGCGGCCTGATCGTCAATAAGTTCCGCGGTGACGGAAAGCTTTTGGAACCGGGCATTCGGATGCTGGAAGAAAAGGGCGGATGCAAGGTGGCGGGTGTTGTTCCGTACTTTCAACTTCATCTGGACGACGAGGATTCGCTTTCGGAGCGTTTTATGCAGAAAGCGCAGAAAACATTTGATATCGCCGTGATCAGGCTTCCGCATATTTCGAATTTTACGGATTTTGACGTCTTTGAGCAGTTTGCGGATGTGTCGGTTCGGTATGTGGAGACATTATCAGAATTATGTAAACCTGACGCGATCATTTTGCCCGGTACGAAGAATACGACGGGAGACCTTCGCTGGCTAAAAGAAGCCGGATTTGGCACCGTTTTATCAAAAGAGGCACGGGAAGGAACCGTACTCTTCGGTATTTGCGGCGGTTATCAGATGCTTGGCAGAATCGTGAGCGATCCCCTTATGTTGGAGGGCGGCGGATCCGAAGAAGGACTGGGGCTGTTGCCTGTTGATACCGTTCTCGAGGAAGAGAAGACGAGAAAGCAGGTTACGGGATCTGTAGTGAGCGCTGAAGGTGTTCTTGCACATCTTGCAGGACTTGCTTACGAAGGATATGAGATCCATATGGGACATTCCGATCCGTTTGATACGGCAACGCCGTTTACGGAGGGCGGAACGGGCTATTGTAAAGAGAATGTCTACGGCACATATGTGCATGGTTTTTTTGACAAAAAAGAGATAGCGGCGGGGCTGATTGACTGCATCGCGAAGGTACGCGGTAAGGATGTGGATGTGACAGGCGCTGCGGACTATGACACCTATAAAGAGATGCAGTATGACAAGCTTGCGGACATTGTACGAGAAAGCCTTGATATGCCGCGCATCTATCAGATGATGGGAATGACGGATGACAAAAGATGAACTTTTGAAGATTCGAATAGAGCGTCCGGATCAAAACATCCATGATGAGACGAAACGGAATCTTGACAGGTTGGCCAAGCCGATCGACGGTCTCGGAGATTTTGAAGAAGCGATCGCGAAGATCGCCGCCATACAGGGCACGGCATGGCCGCACGTGGGTAATAAAGCGCTTGTGATCTTTTGCGCGGATAACGGGATCGTAGAAGAAGGGGTATCGCAGACGGATCAGTCGGTGACCGCCTCCGTGGCCGCACTGATGGGAGAGAATAAAAGCAGCGTCGGGATCATGACAGGAGACTACCCGTGTACAATCTATACGGTTGATGTCGGGATCGATACGGAAGAGAAGCTTGACGGTGTGATCGATATGCGCGTATCGCGCGGAACCGCAAACTTTTTAAAAGCACCTGCAATGACGGAGGACGCATGCCTGCAGGCGATCGAAAACGGTATGGAGATGGCAATGCGTTGTCACAAGGCAGGGCATGACCTTCTTGCAACCGGCGAGATGGGGATCGGCAATACGACAACGAGTACGGCACTTTATTGCGCGCTTACAGGGGAGCTTCCGGTGAGCGTGGCAGGACGCGGCGCAGGCTTATCCGATGCGGGACTTGCCAGGAAGATCCGGGTGATCGACCGCGCGATCCGGCTCCATACGTTGGATACTGCGCTTGTGAGCGAAAAGCCAGCAGAATATGCGTTTCGCGCACTTTGCTGTGTGGGGGGACTGGATATCGCGGCGCTTGCGGGCTTCATGATTGGAGCCGCGACCTTGAAGATCCCGGTTGTGGTGGATGGTTTGATCAGTGCGGTAGCGGCGATGACAGCCGCTATGCTGGTGCCGGGGACGGAGAATGTGCTCCTCGCATCGCATGAAGGAAGAGAACACGGCGTGCATGGCGCGTTAAGACGCCTTGGCCTTACATCTTTTATCAGAGGGAATCTTGCGCTCGGCGAAGGTACCGGTGCGGTGATGCTGTTTCCGCTTCTGGATATGGCATTGCGTTTATATGACAGCGGGACAAAATTTGCGGATACTTCGATCGGTCAGTATGAGAGGTACGACAGATGATACAGCTTGTGATCGGCGGGCCGGACAGCGGTAAATCGCTTCTTGCAGAAGAGCTTACTGCTTCCGTAAATGCAGAGCATGTTTACTATATTGCCACGATGCGTGTGCTGGATGATGACGGCAGAAAGCGCATCCAAAGGCATCGTGCCCAGCGTGCCGGAAAAGGATTTATCACGCTGGAGATCGAGACAGACATCGAAAAGGCACTTCGGCTGATGGATATGCCGCTCGAAAGCGTATGCCTTCTTGAATGTGTCGCGAACCTTGTCGGGAACCTGCTGTATGGCAAGACCGGCAGGATTACGGATCAAACGGATGATGCGATTATAGAGAGCGTTTTATCTAAGATCCGGCATCTTTCGGAAGGCGTACGGGAACTTGTGGTAGTAACGAGCGAATACGCGCCGGATGATGCGGACGATCGTGAGACGGTGCGCTATAAGAAGCTTCTTCACAGCGTAAATGAGCGTCTTAGCGTCCTTGCAGACCGTGTGCACCGGACAGCATCGTAAGGAATCATTCATAAGCGGATCGGAGAACGATCCGGGCAAAAGGAACAAGAGATTGATGAGCATATGCAGGTGGCTCGCAGTAGCCTTTTCACTGTATTCGAGAATACCGATGCCGCGTTTTGACTGGCGGGAGGATGATATGGCACACAGTTTGCTGTTTTTTCCGTTTGTTGGCGCTGTGATCGGCGGAGTATTTGTTGTAGCAGATGTGCTCGCTGCGCATTTTGGACTGCCGCTTCTTGCGCATACGCTTCTTCTGATGCTTGTTCCGATCATCATAACGGGCGGTTTTCATTTGGATGGGTATATGGATACCGAGGATGCGATCCGTTCCTATAAAACAAAGGAGGAGAAGCTCGAGATCTTAAAAGACCCGCATATCGGTGCATTTGCGGTGATCGGGCTTGTTCGCGTCCTGCTCTTTGTGGCAGGAGCGATAGCGGTTTTGATCGATGCGGGTGATCTGACAGCGATCCGGATGCTTGCGATTTCTTTCTTTTTAAGCCGCATTCTTTCAGGACTTACATCAATCTATATGAAAAAAGCGCGTCAGGCCGGGATGCTGCATGCGGAAGCCGGCGGCGTGAAAGCAGGCGTAAAAGCCGGGCTTTGGATACAGCTGGCTGTAGCGACGGGATTGCTGGTTTATGTAAATCTAATACAGGCGGTGATCCTGTTTTCGGCTTTTCTTGCATCTCTTCTTTGGTACCGCTATCAGAGCAGGCGTCATTATGGCGGCGTAACAGGTGATACGGCAGGGCGGTTCGTTGTCTCTTCTGAGACATTCGCTGCACTTATGCTGGCGATCGCTGCGAAGGTGATCGTATGAGAGAGGGCAGGCAGAATACAGAGAAAACATTGATCCTGATCCGCCATGCGGCAACATCCGGCAATCAAAACGGGTGTTACATCGGAAAGAGAACCGATGAGAGTCTATCGGAAAGCGGCAGGAATCAGGCGGCAGATATGCGTGACCGTTTCAAGACGCTCGCGGAAGGTGCTATATGGTTTTCGGGTCCGATGAAACGGTGCGTTGAGACAGCAAAAGTGTTTGCGCCGGAAGAGACGCCAGTCGTGATCGATGCGTTTCGGGAGATCGATTTCGGAGACTTTGAAGGGAAAACCTACAAAGAGTTGAGCGGCGATCATGCCTATCAGGCATGGATTGACAGCGGGGGCAATCTCCCTTTTCCGGGAGGAGAAAAACGAGAGGATTATGTTAACCTGCAATTGCAAGGTTTCCGCTCGCTCCTTAATAGACTCGGGGATCGTTCCAAGGCGGCTGTGATCTGCCACGGCGGTACGATCATGGCGATCATGAGTGATCTCACCGGCGGTGCATATTTTGACTTTCGTGTAAGCCATCTGGATGGCTACATCATACGGTTTAACGGGGACAATGAAAGAATATCTGATCTATCATATGATCGCCTTGTCGATTGGGTATCTGGCTGATCTTGTGATCGGCGATCCGCACGGGATGCCGCATCCGATCCGGCTGATCGGCAGGTTGATCGGCGCGTTGGAGCGCTTGCTCCATAAAAGTTGCGATCCAAAGAAAGAATTGCTTGCAGGATCCATCCTTTGGATTCTAATAACTGTCATGACTGTCATAATTACGGGCGTTATCTTTGCGAGCGCCTATATTTGCGACATTCGCCTGGGTGTTGCGGTCGAGGCGATCCTGACATTTACCATCCTGGCGGCGGGGAGTCTGTGCCGGGAGACGATGAAAGTCCATGATGCCCTTCCGGATCTGGCAGATGCGCGCAAAGCACTTTCCATGATCGTGGGGCGTGATACGAATGTGCTGGATGAAGCAGGGATCATTCGGGCGGCGGTAGAGACGGTTGCGGAAAATACATCGGACGGTGTGTTGGCACCGCTCCTTTACACGGCTATAGGGGGGCCTGTTTTAGGGATGCTCTATAAAGCCGTGAATACGATGGACTCCATGTTGGGTTATCATAACGAGCGTTATGAATATTTTGGAAGATGCGCTGCGCGGGCAGATGATGTCTTCAATTTCATCCCCGCAAGGCTTAGCGCGCTCTTCATGATCGCATCGGCATGGGTGCTGCGGATCTTTACGAAGGAATATGATGCGGCGTGCGCATATCGGATCTGGCGCCGTGACCGCATGAAACATAAAAGCCCAAATTCCGCACAGACAGAGAGCGTCTGTGCAGGCGCGCTGGCTGTAAGGCTTGGCGGGAATGCCACTTATGGTGGGATTCCGGTTAAAAAGCCGACGATCGGTGATCCGGTAAAAGAGATTGAACGCAGCGATATCTGCCGCGCGATCCGGTTGATGTTTGCGACGGAAGGCATTTTCGTTTTGCTGATTTTAGCGGCTTTTGCGGCACTCACATGGTGCAATAGTTAAATCTAAACTTAGCGTTTTGATGATTGCGATTAAAAAGTCAAATCTGTATAAAGGTATGTGAATAAGTGGCACACGGCGGCGACATTTACGGAAAACAAATTCATATGGATTTTTCGGTCAACTTAAACCCTCTTCTCGTCCCGAAGTCCGTTATGGCTGCGCTTCACGATGGGATCGGGAAGTCCTTGGCTTATCCGGATATCAAGCAGCGCGAAGTCCGAAGGAAGATCGCGGAAGCGGATGGCGTTTACTTTGAGAATGTCTATGCGGGTGCAGGTGCATCGGAAATGCTGATGGCGGTCACGGCTATGAGAAGACCGAAGTGTGCTGTGCTGATGGATCCCTGCTTTTCGGGCTATGCGCATGCACTTCGTTCTCAAGCGGACTGCAGAACCATCAGACTGACACTTGCGTCAGGTAACGGCTTTTTGCCGGATCTGGACTTTGTCAGAACAGCGCTTACGCCTGCACTTGATGAGGGCGCGGATATTTTGTATCTTGCGGATCCGATGAACCCTACGGGGCGTTTGATACCCGATGGCATTATTGATGAGATTTTGGAGATTGCAGCCAGGACTGACACAGCTGTCATATTGGATGAGAGCTTTCGGACGCTTTCGGAAAAGGTACTTGTTCCTTTCGATGTACAAGCCGGGCAGCTTCGTGACAGGATCATGCGTTATTCCAATCTTTTTGTGATCCGTTCCTATACCAAGAGTTTTGGACTTCCGGGGATCAGGATGGGATATTTGATCGCTTCTTCCGACCCGATCAGCCGGATCGCGGATTATCTGCCGGAGTGGAATCTCTCCGTTCCTGCCGGTAAGGCCATGGAAGCGATCGCATCGGTCTGCCGTGATGGGACATTTCTTCGGAATTCCTACGCACTGATTCAAAAGGAACGCCTCTTTCTTGCGGAGGCGTTGCATGATCTGGGATTTACTGTTCTCCCGAGTGATACATGTTATCTTCTATTCCGCGGAAGAGAAGGGCTGTATGAGGCGCTTCTTCGACGCGGGATCATGATCCGCGACTGCAGCGATTATCGGGGATTGTCCGGCGGCTACTACAGGATCGCAGTGAAGACGCATGCTGAGAATGCAGAGCTTATTCGTTTGCTTGGTGAGGTGCTTCAT
>JAIKWO010000147.1 GCA_024684675.1 Lachnospiraceae bacterium | reverse complement strand
CTCGGAAATATCTATCGTTCCGGACATTTGTTTCTCCAGTATAAATGGTAGTAGCTTTTTCTATCAGCGGATTCAATATCAGGAATAGAGCAAGAAAAAACAGATTTGTAGAGTTGCCAAATGAATTGAATACTGAAAACTGCAAAAGAATAGCGCGGGATCCCCACGCCGATCGGTGGACCAAGACCTTGCGGTCAGCCCGTATCACTTTTTTGATGATAAGAGAATCAAATACTTCAATATGGAAAAAGTCAATATCCAATATCAAAAGACGGTTATCTATATTGACGGAATGGCACTCACCCATCATTATGGATATCAAGAGGAATGGAATAATGAAACAAAAGATATACAATCGGCATGCGCTGGGTGTGCTGTTCGTGATACTGGATTCGTTTTGCTTTTCGCTGATGACGGTATTTGTACGCATGTCGGGTGACCTGCCGACGATCCAGAAGACATTTTTCAGAAACGCGTTTGCCGGGATCGTGGCTTTTTTTGTTCTGGCGCGCAGTGCGGAGCGTTTTCACATAAAAAAGAGCTCCTTTGGGGGACTGATCGGACGTTCGATCTGCGGCGGTCTCGGGATGATCTGTAATTTCTGGGCAGTCGATCATATCGCGCTTGCGGATGCAAACATCCTGAACAAGATGTCTCCGTTTTTTGCACTCATATTCAGCATCTTCCTGCTTGCCGAGATACCGGATCGCTTTGAGACGATCACGGTCATCATAGCCTTTATCGGTGCGGCATTTGTCGTAAAGCCGACAGCGGGACTTGCCAGTATCCCGGCACTTGTCGGGCTTCTTGGCGGACTCGGCGCCGGTATCGCATACGCTTTTGTCAGAAGACTCGGGCAGCAGGGTGAGAGAGGACCGGTGATCGTGTGCTTTTTCTCGATCTTCACATCGCTCTTTTGCCTGCCGTTTATGCTATGTGATTACCACCCGATGACGGGCACGCAGTGGGCACTCCTGATCGGCGCGGGACTTGCGGCCTGCGGCGGGCAGTTTACCGTGACGGCGGCTTACAAGTGTGCCCCTGCAAAAGAAATCTCGGTTTTTGATTATTCACAGGTGCTTTTTGCCTCGATGTGGGGTATGCTCTTTTTTGAAGAGTTACCTGATCACTATTCCCTGATCGGGTACGTGATCATTATCGCCACAGCGATCGCGAAGTGGCGTTATACGATGCGAAAAGATGCGGCCGAAAAGGCCCGGGCAGGAGAGACAGCATGAATATCACACAGATCAGATATGTCCTTGCGGTAGCGGGCGAATCGTCCATGCGCAGGGCATCAACCAAACTATATATATCGCAGCCCGCGCTCTCTGCGAGCATTCGGGAACTGGAAGATGAGCTCGGCATCCTCATTTTTGACAGGACCAATAAGGGCATCTCTCTGACGGATGCGGGGCGCGAATTCGTGGCTTATGCCAAGAAGGCGGTCGGACAGTATGAGATCTTAGAGAACCGCTATCTTGCCAAGGACAGCGGCAAGGAACATTTTTCCGTATCAACGCAGCACTACAACTTCTCGATCAAGGCCTTTAACGAGGTGATCCGGCAGACGAATCCTGAGAAGTATGTGTTTTCGATCCACGAGACCAAGACGAAGGAAGTGCTCGAAGATGTGCGCAGCTTAAAGAGCGAGGTCGGCATCGTGTCGTTTTCAGGCTCGAGTGAAGCGCTCATGAAAAAGCTTTTTAAAGACTACCAGCTGGAATTTACACCGCTCATGCAGCGTGAGACGTACGCATATGTGTGGGAGGATCACGAGTTTGCAAACCGCAAGGAGATCTCTCTTGATGAGCTTCGCGCGTACCCGTGTATCTCTTTTGACCAGAGTGATGACAGCGAGTTCTACTTAACGGAAGAAGCGATGGCGGATTATGATTTTGACAAAATGATCAAGTCCGACGACCGCGCGACCACGATGGAGATGATCGCTAAGCTCCACGGCTATTCCGTCGGCTCGGGCATGCTCTCCGGCGAGAGCGCGATCCTAAAAGGTCTCGTCTCGATCAAGCTGAAAGAGGAGGACCCGCTGACGATCGGCTACATCACGCGCAAGGGCAGCGTGCTTTCGAAGTACGGGCAGGCGTATGTGGAGGAGATCTTGAAATATAAGGAACTGTAGTTTTTTTGAAAATGGTCCCTTGGGTCCCCAAGGGACCATTTTTGCAATACTATTTTCTATTTTCTTGTCACGCCATCTCCGTAAATCGTCGTCCAGTCATTCTTCATGGAGACCGGTACCCAGTCGTATTCTGCGCAGAGGCCGTACATCTTCTCGGCTGCAGAGAGCTTGCCGTTCTCGCGTACCGTGTCGTCGCAGCAGAGCATGAATGCGAGGCTCTTGTGCGGGTTGTGGCTGGTGACGTATTCCGCCATGGCGGCATCACCGGTGCTGTTGCCGAAGGAGAGAACGGGCTGCTGGCCGATCTCCTGCGCGATCGCGGTCACTTTGTTCATCTTGAGGTTCTTGATGATGAAGTTGCCGCCGAGGATCACGCGATCCTTGTCGGTGAAGACATATTCGAGGCCGTCCTTGCCTTGCTGATTGTCGGATACGAGCTGCTCGTCGGAGCCGATGATGTTGCGCGGCAGGATCGGAAGCTTGCCGTCTACGAGGCCTCTGACGATCAGGCGGTCGGTGCCGCTTACAATATAGACATCGAACTGATTCTCCTGCAGATAGTTGATGACCTGGATCATCGGTTTGTAGAAGGCGTCCCCTTTATTCATGCCTTTGTAGCTGTTCATCGGGGTGCCGCGATAAGCTTTTACGTATTGCAGAAACTCCTCTACGGTCATGCCGGCAAAAGAGGATGCGACCGCTCTGCCGTGATCATTGTCCATGCCTGCGGGATAAACGCCCGTCTCGGCGAACTGAATGACTTTATTGGCGATCTCTTTTTCAAAAGGGGTCGCTTTGTTTTTATAACTCGAATCTTCAAGCACACGATGCTGCAGGAGCATATGGTCGAAGTAAACGGGATCGGTCTCGCAGCAGAGCGTACCGTCCAGATCGAAAACAGCGATGCGGTCCTGCACCGGGATAAAATCAGGGCTTGCAGGGTCCGTGATCGCATTCATATACGATACAAGTGCATCTTTGGAAGCGGCACCATCCGTCCATAAGGAAAGCGGGGCTTCCTCGGCGGAAACGGTGAACGCAGATGCGAAAACCATCATAATGAGCATGATGACAGAAACAATTCTTAGGGAGCGTCGTCTTTTTTCCATAAGTTCATTCCTCCTATCACGAATCTTACAGGGTTTTCAATTGGTTGCTTTTTATTATAAGCGCAACGGCGTTCACGAGCAACGTAAAAAGGCGCAAAACGCTCCTTCGAGGGCACAAACGATCCGTTGCTGCGATAAAGCAAACTTATCACTGATGATAAAATGCGCAAAATTTTCAAATAAATAACCTAGTAGTATGATAGGTATAACATATATCGGATTTGAAAAAATCAAAAAGGCAATGATGACAAAGGAGGAATAGGAACATGAGCTTAAAGATCAATTCTTTACTCATCCATGGCGGAACGGACGGTGACGTCACGACAGGTGCCGTTAACGTACCGATCTACCAGACATCAACATTTAAACAGGACGGACTCGGCGAGGATCGCGGCTGGGAGTATTCCCGTACGGGTAACCCCACAAGAGCGGCGCTTGAGAAGTTGATCGCAGACCTCGAGCAGGGGCAGTACGGATTGGCATTCGCATCCGGACTTGCAGCGATCAATACGGTCCTGTCACTTTTTAAAACGGGCGATAAGCTGATCGTGTCCGATAATATCTACGGCGGTACTTTCCGCATCCTGGACAACGTATTTAAGAATTTTGACATTACCTATGAGATCGTCAACACGACCGATCTTGGTGCGGTGGAAAAGGCACTTGAAGATTCCGTAAAGGCAGTCTACATTGAGAGCCCTGCAAACCCGCTTTTGTCTGTGACAGATATCGAAGCAGTCGCAAAGGTGGCACATAAGCATGACAAGCTGGTCATTGTGGACAATACATTCCTGACACCTTACTTGCAGCGACCGCTCACACTCGGCGCTGACATCGTCATCCACAGCGGTACGAAGTATCTCGGCGGCCACAGCGATGTGGTATCCGGTCTTGTTGCGGTGAATGATAAAAAGATTGCTGACCGTCTGTACTATCTGCAGAATGCGATCGGCGGTATCTTAGGACCTTGGGACAGCTATCTGATGATCCGCGGCATCAAGACGCTTGGCGTTCGTATGGACAGACATGTGGCGAATGCCGGCAAGATCGCAGAATGGCTTGAAAAAAGCGGCTACGCATCCAAGGTATATTATCCGGGCTTAAAATCCGACCCCGGCTACGAAGTGCAGAAGAAACAGGCGGACGGCGCCGGCGCGATGATCTCGTTTGTTTTGAAGGAAAAATATGATTACCGAAAATTCTACAAGAACCTGAAGCTGATCACACTTGCGGAGAGCCTTGGCGGCGTGGAGTCTCTCGTATGCCATCCGGCGACCATGACGCATGCGGCGATCCCCGCAGACATCAGGAAGAAGGTAGGTATCGTTGATGAGCTGATCCGCTTTTCGGTCGGCATAGAAGACGCGGACGACCTGATCGCAGACCTTACACAGGCGATCGAGAATTCTGCAAGATAGGGAGAGAATAGCAATGGAAGTTTTTAAGAGTATACAGGAAATGATCGGAAATACGCCGATCATGGAGCTGACACATTTTGAAACCAAAAAGGACGTTCACATTTATGCGAAGCTCGAGCTGATGAACCCGGCGGGCAGCGTAAAGGACCGCGTCGGCATGTACATGGTCAAGGACGCGGAGGAGCGCGGCCTTCTGAAAAAAGGCGGCACCATCGTGGAAGCGACGGCCGGCAACACCGGTATCGGTATCGCCGTTGCGGCACTGAACCGTGGCTATCGCGTGATCTTTGCCGTACCGGAGAAATTCTCCGAGGAAAAGCAGAAGGTCATGCGCGCACTTGGCGCTGAGATCATTCACACAAGCAGAGAAGAAGGCATGCTCGGTGCGGAGAGGATCGCACAGGAGATCATCGACAAGACACCCGGTGCGATCATGTTAAAACAGTTCCATAATCCGGCAAATCCGCTCGCACACTACGAGACAACGGGTCCCGAGATCTATAAGCAGATGGACGGCAAGGTAGATTACCTTGTTGCAGGCGCAGGATCAGGCGGTACCTTCTCCGGAACGCTCCGCTATTTAAAAGAGCAGGATGCAAACATTCAGGGCGTTCTCGCTGACCCGTACGGTTCCATTATCGGCGGTGGTGAGCATGCGGACTACGAGATTGAGGGCATCGGAAATGACTTCATTGCCGATACGATGGACGTATCCCTGATCGACAAGGTATTTAAAGTAACGGATGATGAAGCGTTCGGGGCATCGAGAGACCTCGCATCCAAAGAAGGAATCCTTGCAGGCTCCTCATCCGGCGCGGCACTTGCGGCGGCAACCAAGCTCGCCGAGACGATCGACCACGGCAACATCGTGGTGATATTCCCTGACAGAGGCGACCGCTATTTAAGCAAAGGTCTCTATGACTAACGGTTTTTCCTTAGGGTAAAACAGGCAACCTATCCAATCCATATATGTCAAATTGCCTTGACAGACGACCGATCTCTTACTATATTCCATGGTAAGATACCGGTCGTTTGTCTTTGTATCAAAAAAAGCAGACAAGGTAGCTATAAGGGTACTATGAATCGGTTCTTGCAGAGCATACAATTATAGTCGCTTTCGTATATGCAATTCTGTAAATGAGCACATGGAGTATAGACAATGAATAATAAAGTGATATATACGATCCTGATCATGGTCGGCACGTTTTTTTTCACACTGGGAATGGTTTTTGTGGTCTTTCTGTTCTGGCCGGATGATGACAAGGAGGAAGTTGCGAAGCAGGAAACGGTCGTGGAAGAGACCGTGGACGAAGATGAAGCACCCGCTTCTGAAGATGGTCAAATTGACGACGAATCATCTGCAGCAGCAGGTACGATGGAAGATTCAGGCAAGGAAGATACATCCGGGCAGGAAGCTTCCTCCGAAAACAATGCATCCGTCAATATCCCGGCTAGCGAGCTTTCGAAGAGTAAGCTTAGGTTCCGCACGACCTCGCTGGACGGCAATAAGGTAACACAGGACATTTTTTCAGATTACGATATTACGATCGTTCATGTATGGGGGACTTACTGCGGAGCATGTATCAACGGGATGCCTGACTATGTAGCTCTTGATCGTGAACTTCCCGGCAACGTGAACCTTATAGGACTCATCGTGGATACATACGACGGGATCGACAACAATGTATCCTATGCGGAGGAGATCATGAGCAGCGCGGGCGCACAGTTTATGAACCTACGCTTTAGTGATGATCTGTATGACGTTGTTTCGGGCATCCAGGTGATCCCGACATCCTTCCTCGTTGATCGTGAGGGGCATATCATCGGCAAGATGATGGCAGGACAGAGCTGCAGCAAAGTGAAAAAACGCCTGGAGAGTTATCTAAACTAATTCGGGTTGGGTTAAAGAAAAAGAGGAGGCGCTATGGAAAGATCAAAGCGGATCATACGCATTACGCTTCTTTTGGCAGGCTTTGTGATGCTCCTGATGGGCATTGTGGCCGGCGGATACCGGGATATATGGACCAAAGCCGTGATGGTCTGCATGGAATGCGTGGGGATCGGTTGATGAGATTTCATGAGCATTTGGGAAAATATGGTCGGAAATATACGCAGCTTCTTGCAGCCGTACTGTATAACTGCCATCTAACGGGATTTGTGACCGGCAGGATCAGCAAGAGCGTATCAAAGGGCATCTGTGCCCCGGGACTCAATTGCTATTCGTGCCCGGGAGCCGTATTGTCTTGCCCGCTTGGAAGCCTGCAGGAGGCGCTCGCCATGTCCGCGTACCGCTTTCCGTTTTATATGCTGGGCACGATCTTGCTTTTCGGCATTCTGCTCGGCCGGATGATCTGCGGCTTTTTATGCCCGTTTGGGCTTTTTCAGGAGCTTTTGCATGCGATTCCTTTCCCCAAAGTTAGGAAGAATCGGCTGACAAGAGCGCTTTCCTATATGAAATATGTGATCCTAGCGCTGTTTGTGATCGCGATACCGATCATAAAGGCGGCGCCGGGATTCTGCAAATATTTCTGTCCTGCGGGGACGATCGAGGCGGGGATTCCGCTTATGATCCTGAATGAAGAGATCAGAGACATGGCAGGCTTTCTTTTCACATGGAAAGTATACCTGCTGGTTCTTTGCATTCTGCTTTGCACGGTGTGCTACCGTGCCTTCTGCAGGTTCTTCTGCCCGCTTGGGGCGATCTATTCGCTTTTTAACCCGGTCGCATTTTTCGGGCTCACCGTAGATAAGGGGAAATGCACCGGCTGTAATGCCTGCGTCGAAATGTGCAGGATGGATGTAACGTGTGTGGGCGACCGCGAATGTATTCAGTGCGGCGCTTGCAAAAAAGTCTGTCCAAAGGGAGCGATCCGGTATAGAAGATTTTTTGATCATTGAGATAGATCATACGAAAAATGCGGCATGAGCTGCGAGGGGAGAGTACAAATGAAGCGATTTGTGACTGTAAAAACAGTGGCGAGAGCCACGGCACTTCTGCTTGTATGGGCGATGGTAACGGGCGCGGGCTATAAGCCTACACTGGAGCAAAAGCCCGCGACGGTGCATACGAAAGCCGCCAATCAGGCATGGTATGACATGCTTGATTTTACGGACAGGAGTGAGTGGGACAATGCGAACAGAGGGCTGATCGAGGCGCCTGAAGCACTGGAGATCCTCGCGGATGACGGGCATGTTGTCTGGAGCCAGAAGGCGTACGCATTCCTGGACGGGCAGGATCAGGCACCGGATACGGTCAATCCAAGCCTTTGGGAAAATGTGAAGAATAACCATGTGTGCGGCCTGTTTCAGGTCATGGACGGCATCTATCAGGTGCGTGGCTATGACATGGCGAACGTGACGTTTATCGCGGGCGATACAGGGTGGATCATCTTCGATACATCCATGACGCTGGAATGCGCGCAGGCAGCGAAGGCGATCGTTGACAGGAATCTCGGCGAGCGTCCCGTGAAGGCAGTGCTCATATCGCATTCCCATATTGATCACTTTGGCGGAGTCAGAGCTTTTACTGATGAAACGAAGATGGCGGATGCTTCCCTTCCGATCGATCAGCAGATCGCAAGCGGCAAGGTTCCGGTGATCGTACCGGAAGGCTTTGCGGAGCATGCGGTTGCGGAGAACCTGAATGCGGGAACGGGTATGAGCCGCCGCGCACAGTATCAGTACGGCAATTTTCTTCCCAAGAACGAGCAGGGCGGTATGTCCATCGGCATCGGCATGGGACAGTCCAAGGGAACGCCGACGTTTGTCATGCCGACTTATGAGATCAAGCAAACCGGCGAAAAAATGACGATCGATGGTGTTGAGATCGAATTCCAGCTGACGCCCGGCACGGAGGCACCTGCGGAGATGAACGCATATTTCCCGCAGAAGCGTGCGCTCTGGATGGCGGAGAACTGCACCGGCACCCTGCATAATCTCTATACGCTCCGCGGTGCGGAGGTCCGGGACGGTGGCGCCTGGGCAAAATATATCATGGAAGCCGTAGCACTTTACGGCAGCAGGACGGATGTCGTATTCCAGTCCCATAACTGGCCGCACTGGGGTACGGAGAATGTCAATGAATACATGATCAACACGGCAGCAGTCTATAAATACATCAATGACGAGACGCTCTCCATGATCAACGCGGGTTACACATCCACCGAGATCGCAGACAGGATCACTCTGCCGGCGCCTCTTGCAAAAAACTGGTACACGCGCCAGTATTACGGCACTCTGAAGCACAATGCCAAGGCGGTATATCAGAAGTACATGGGCTGGTATGATGCAAATCCGATCAACCTGAACAAAATGACGCCCGAGGCGAGCGCAAAAAAGTGGAAACAGTATCTTGAACTTGGCGGTCTTGATGCGGCGATGAAGAAGGCGCGCGAGGAATATCAGCGCGGTGAATACCAGTGGGTGGCGGAATTCACCAACACGATCCTCTTTGCAGATCCTTCCAATGCGGAAGCGAGAGCGCTCTGTGCGGATGCGCTGGAGCAGCTCGGCTATCAGGCGGAATCCGGCACATGGCGCAACTGTTACCTGACAGCGGCGCTTGAACTCCGGCAGGGCAATCAGGCGGAAAAAGCAGCCGGCAACAAGCAGTTTGCCAAGGATCTCATGGTAAACTTAACGCCCGAGATGGCTTTTGACTACATGGGCATTATGCTTGATAAGGCAAAAATGGCAAACGAGAAATACACGATCACGTTCGCATTAACCGATACAAACGAGAACTATACAGTCTACATGCGCTCCGGTGCGCTTCTGTACGCAAAAGGAAGACCCGCATCCGGCGCTGATATCAATGTGACCTGCACATCTAAAATGCTTTTGATGCTTGTTGGCGGTGCGGGCGAGGATTTCCAAAAGAAAGCATCGATCTCCGGAAATGTGTCAAAATTTGCCGCATTTGCGAAGAATCTCGACAGCACATCCGGCGGAAACAGAGGTACCTTCAATGTGATTGAGCCGTAAGGCGGAGGATACGCATGGGATATATTAAGGTTCCCACAGTATTTGAAAAACTGAAAAAGGCTGAAGAATTCTTCTCGCCCGTAATCATGACGGCCGCATCCGGCTGGGGCAAGACCGCATCGGTGGAGTATTACTACCGAAGGAAAAATCCGCTTGTTTTGAAATGTGAGGATGGGAATCTCACGGAGCGGCCGGCACTTGATTCATTCCGCGGCAGTGTAGTAATCATTGAGGATATGCAGTGGCTTTCCGAGGAAGAATCGATCCGTTATGTGAAGGAACTGCTTCATGAGAGTGGCCTGCAGGTTGTTATGTTAACCAGAGGGGCGGTGCCTAAATTTCTGGCGGCGGATTATATGGATCTTGGATTCGTGCGGATCAGAGAGAAGGATTTTGCACTCGGCGAGCGGGAGGTCATTGAATTCTTCAAAGACAGAGATGTAGAGCTGCATCCCGATGATGTCGAGCCGGTGACGCGGATCTCCCGTGGCTACCCGCGCTCGCTGTATGCGTTTGCATCCCGTATGGAAGGCGGGGTACGGTACTCCGAGGATATTCGCGCGGCCGTGCGGCAGGATCTTTTCCGCATGTGGGACGGATACCTGACAGAGAACTGGATGGAGGATTTCCTGAAGTTCGCACTCTGCGTGTGCCGGTACGACGAATTCACCGTAGAGATGGCGGAGTATCTGACAGGCAACGGCAATATCACGAAGATGATCGAATACTGTCAGGACGTGATGAACCAGCTTGAAGTGAAGACGAACGGTCACTTTGCGATCCGCTGGGAGATGCGGGGCTATTACATCTGGAAACAGGAACTGACATGGTCGAAGGATGCGATCACGGAGAATTATCTGCGTGCGGCAGAGTATTACGAGCGAAAAGATGATGCCTCTCACGCACTCCTGTATTATCGAAAAGCGGGCGCAACCAGAAAGATCAAGGAACTGCTCGTGCGGAATGCACGAATGCATCCCGGAACGGGTCATTTTATAGAGACAAGGGAATACTACTTTGAAATGCCGCGGGAGGAGCTTCTCCTTTCGCCTGTATTGATGTCGGGGATGAGCATGCTCTGCAGCCTGCTCATTATGCCGGAGAAGTCGGAAGAGTGGTACCACGAGTTGGAGCTTTTCCAGAAGGATCCGAGCAACAGGCGGGAGAGACGCCGGGAAGCGAAAGCGCTTTTGGCGTATCTGGATATTGCACTCCCGCACCGCGGGATCAAGGGGATCCTGCTCATCATGAAGAACGTTTTCTCCATGATTCAGGCAGGAGATATCATTCTGCCGGAATTCTGTGTGACAGGTAATACACCGTCTGTCATGAACGGCGGGCTGGATTTTTCCGAATGGTCGAAGAACGATACGCAGATCGCGCGGTTTATGGGGAAGCCGCTGACTTCACTGCTGGCGGGCTTTGGCAAGGGACTTGTGACGCTCGCACTTGCGGAGAGTGGTTTTGAAAAAGGCATGATGCCCGCGTACGAGGTACTGACAAGATGCGCAGACGGTTATGATGCCGCATCACACGGCGGCAAGATCGAGATGTGTTTTGTTTCGGCCGGCATTCAGATCAGGCAGCATCTGGTGGAGGGGCAGTATCCTTCCGCAAAGCGTGTCTATGATTCCATCGCGGAGAAGATCGAGAAGGAAGGGGCAGACAGACTGGTGCCCAATCTGAAAGCCTTCGGCGTATGGCTTTCGCTCTTTGACGGCGCAGGCGACGACCGTATCCGCGAATTTATCGATTCCGTTCCGGATGCAAGAGTCTTTTTTGCCATCCTGGACAGATACAGGCAGATGATGAAGATCCGCTGCCTGATCCATGAAGAGCGGTTGGAAGAAGCACTGGATCTGGCGAATTTCCTGACAAGTTATCTGGAAGGATACGCACGGCATTTCATGTGGATGGAAAATGAGATCCTCAAGTCCGTCATTCTGTACAGGCAGGGAGATGCGCACTGGAAAAAGCATCTGATCGACGCACTGCATCAGGCGAATGAGTATCATTTTGTGCGGCTCATCTCGCTGGAGGGGACAGCAGTTCTGCCACTGCTGAAGGAGCTTGATAAAACGGATCTTGCGGACATTGAAGAGTCATTCTTTAAGAGGGTTTACGACGAAAGTCTGACAGTCGCAACGAACTATCCTGCATATATGAAGTACATTCCGAAGGAAACGGTATCGCTAACGACCCGCGAAGCGGAGGTACTGGCGATGCTCTGCGCGGGACAGTCGACGGAAGAGATCTGCGCCGGCCTGAACATCAGCTATGACGGATTGAAAAAGCATAACAGAAATATCTATAAAAAACTCGGTGTAAAAAGCCGTGCGGATGCCGAAAGAAAGGCACTCCAGCTCGGCCTGGTACACAGGGGCGGGGGGAGACAAGGAGGATAAGACAGCATGAAGTGGAGACCTGAAGCAGAGATCATACGGGGTGATGAGACATGGGTCTGTATGAAGGGGAAAAAGAAAAAGATCGAAGCGGAAGATAAAGCGATTCT
Organism: Lachnospiraceae bacterium; assembly: GCA_024684675.1. Lineage (GTDB taxonomy): Bacteria > Bacillota > Clostridia > Lachnospirales > Lachnospiraceae > VSOB01. The sequence continues at coordinate 33,033 of JAIKWO010000147.1, read as the reverse complement.
GGATCTGATGGAGTCCGGTATTACGGATGACGACGAGCTGGTGGGGAAGCTTGCCGCAAAGCTTGGTGTCGATGAGACCGATTCTTCATTTCGGTTGGCACAATTTGTTGTGGACTACGGGGAGTATCTGGCAGAAGGAACAAAGTCTGCCGTGTTTGGAGGATAATGCATGAGTGGGAATCTCAACAATAAGATGCAGGAGGCGCTTTTGAAAAGGCTGCTTGCGATCGGCGCAGGCATTTTGCTTGTGATCGTGTTTGCCGTGATCGGGATCATTCTGATCGCGGTTGCGGACATCATGGATGACGAGCCTGCGGAACAGACTGCCGTTGAAGCGGAGAATGTAACAGATGATGCAGAGGGCAGCAGTCCGGCATCCGGATCGGGCGCACACCATGCAAATGCTTCTAGTATATCGGTCGGAACGGATGCAAAAAGCGCGACCGTCATGATCTATGTAAACGGTTCCGATCTTGAATCGGAGGCCGGCGAAGCATCACTTGATATCACTGAGATGATCGATTCCGGTATCGGCGAGAATGTCAATGTCATCATCCAGACCATGGGCACGAAGAAATGGCAGGATTTTGATATTTCTGCAAAAACAGCGCAGACCTGGCGCATTGAGGACGGAGGGCTTAGCCTGATCCGCGACAATCTCGGTCAGCTTGCCTGTACGGAGCAGAGCACACTTTCCGAATTCATCGGTTTTTGCAAGGAAAATTATCCTGCGGATCGCTACTTTTTCCTGTTCTGGAACCACGGCGGGGGACCGATTTACGGGTTTGGTTACGACCAGTGGCAGCCGGAGGGCGAGAGCCTGTCGATCGCGGAGATGGCGGGCGCTTTTAACGAGCATAAGGATGTGCATTTCGATATCATCGGGATGGACTGCTGTATCATGGCGAGCCTTGAGACGGTCTACGCGTTTGCACCGTACTGTAAATATACGCTTCTTTCCGAAGACTTTGAATCGGGCCTGGGGTGGAGCTATACGAAGTGGATGGATGAGCTTGAGAAAAATCCGGGCATGTCCACACCGCTTCTCGGCAAATATATCGTAGATGACATTATTGCGGAAAATGAGACCAGAGAGGGTGGCGATTCCGCCTGCATGGGTCTTTTCAATACCTCGACGGCGAAGAGCCTTTTTGCCGCGTGGAAAGACTACGCATACAAGAATGAGGATACGCTTCTTGATACGAATTACAGCAGGGCGCATATGTCCCGCGGGCGTATGGGCAGAGGCTACTGGGATTCATGGGGAGATGATGCGAGCAACGTTACTCTGTCCGATTACTATATCAGCGATATGCTTGCTCTGATCGAGAACGTTGATAAGGACAGCGAAGAGGCAAAGAAGCTGAAGTCGGCCTTGAAGGCAGCTGTTGCCTATTACGGACATACATCCGATAAGAACGAGCTGACCGGGCTTGCGGTATCACTGCCTTACGGAGACTCCGATCTGTATAGCCAGTTAGAGAGCGTCTACAGGGAGATCGGACTGGATGACGAATACGTGGAATGGCTCGCGCGTTTTGTCTCGGATGGTGGCGAGGACTACTTCAACTACAGCGTATTCGAAGATATGTGGAACGGCTGGGGTGATTATGAGAGCGAGTATGGCTGCAACATCAGCGGCGGCGGTTCCTGTGAGTACGGTTACGACTATGACGAAGCCGATTATTACGGATATGAAGACGAAGCGGTCGACGACTGGATCTATGACTATGATTCCGACCTCTGGTATCAGTATGCGGACGGTAACCTGTACCTTTACGACGAAGACTCGGACAACATTTTCTTCTATGATGAAGACAGTGATGAGATCTACGTATACGATGAAGCATCGGATGACTGGTACCTGACAGAGTGATCCGTAAAAAAGCATGCAGGGTACCCATGAGGGTACTATACTTTGCATAAAATACGATTTAGAATGTGCAAGGTAAATAAATTTGATTGTTTCGCGTTCAATGCAGAGAGGGGTTAAGATGGGATTATTTGATATGTCCGGCGGTGGCAACATGGGGTATGCCAGCGTTAAGAACACACAGAACTTTACAAATGCAGATCTTCTGGCGAAGCTTTCCGGGGTCAAGGTAAGCTTCGGTGTACCGGTCATGGGTGACATCAGAGGTATACAGTCCGTTATGTATAAGCGGGTTTCCGAGGACTTTGATGTATTCGTCAGAGTGGACGGAAGCAAGATCATTATGGGCAAGATCGGCACAGACGGCGTAAGCGGCGCTTCCACCGCACTGAATATGGGACTTGATATGTTCCTGGGTCACAAGGATGCGGGCACATCCAAGGCAGACCGCGCGGTTGATGAGCTCTGCGAAGTGATCAAGAAGCTGGAAGCAGGCGAGACGGTTACCGAGACGGCAGCGGCAGCACCTGTTGCTACAGCTACCGGTGAAGCGATCGAATTGTACATGAAGCAGAAGGCGATCTCCATTACGCCCAAGTTTGATATCTTCGATCGGAATCAGGCTACGGCATATCATGTTGAAGGCGATTTAACCCGTCACAATTTCTCGATCCAAAGGAACGGCGAAGAAGTTGTAAAGCTTAAGAAGAAGTTTGTTGCGATCATGCCGACCTACAGCATTGAGAAGAACGGCACTGAAGTTGCTTCCATCAAGAAAAAGCTGAAACTGACCAAGCCTGAGTTGAATGGCACGGTGAACGGCAAGGAGCTGAAGATTGCCGGCGACATCATGGGATTTGACTTCGACATTCAGGTTGGCGGCAATACCGTCGCACATGTTGATACGGATCGCACGGTTTGGTCCGACTGCTATCGCATCCGCATCATGAACGAGAGCATGAAGGACGTTGCGATCGCACTTGCCATCATCTGTGACAATGTATCCGATCAGGAGAACGACTGATCATCATAATGAAAGACGATCTGAGGCACCGTATATATGGTGCCTCATTTTTTGCGCATTAAGCTGTCAAATTTTGTCATTTGGTTGCAATCAGTCGATCGTTTTGCTATAGATAAACTACAGAATAAATCAGTCACGAAGGTCTCATCATGAAACAGAACGCAAATAAGGAATTGTTTGAATCTATGAAGGTATCACGCGCAGTTCGCACGATGGCTGTGCCGACCGTGGTCGGCCAGCTGATCGTGCTGATCTACAGTATGGCGGATACTTTTTTTGTCGGTCGGACGAATAATCCGGACATGGTGGCGGCAACGTCGCTTTTGCTACCCGTATTCAATCTGTCGATCCCGCTTGCCGGTGTCGCGGGTGTGGGCGGCGGTGCATTGATTGCAAGGCTTCTGGGAGAAGGCAGGGAGCGAGAGTGCAGCAAAGTATACAGTTTCTGCGTTTATCTGTCTATAATACTGGCCGTTTGCTTTGCATCCGGTGTATTCCTGTTTATGGATCCGCTTTTGACGCTTCTTGGCGCCAATGAAGCGAACCATGCGTTTGCGCGTACCTATGCGATGTGCGTCATCGTAGCGGGCGCACTGCCGACGATCCTGACCAATGTTTTTGCCAATATGGTACGCAGCATCGGCGAGTCCGGCAAAGCAGGATTCGGCGTGACGATGGGCGGGATCATCAACATCATCTTAGACCCGCTCTTCATGTTTGTGATCCTGCCGCCGGGATACGAGATTCTAGGTGCCGGTATCGCAACATGCCTGTCCAACTGCATTACCTGTCTGTATTTCATTCTCACGGTTTTCAAATTGCGCCATATGAATATCCTGCGGCTTATGCGTCCGGGCATTTTTCCTGAGAAAAAAAGTATCCGCGGCGTCTTTGCGGTCGGCGTTCCGGCGGCTGTCGCAACGCTCCTTTTTGACTGCGACTATATCGTGCTGGATAAGCTGATGTCAGGCTACGGCAATCATGCGCTTGCGGCTGTCGGGATCGTATTAAAGGCTGAGCGCCTGCCGCTTAATATCGGGATCGGTATCTGCCAGGCCATGGTGCCGATCGTGGCATATAACTATGCTTCCGGCGACCATGTGCGTATGCGGGCTGTTGCCAATTTTTCCAAGCGCTGCGGGATGATCTGTGCGCTTGTCAGCATCGCGATGTATGAATGCTTTGCGCCGTATATCATGCGGTTTTTTATCGATGAGCCGCAGACGGTCGCACTAGGCACGGATTTTCTCCGGATCAGGTGCCTTGCGACGATCCTGATGTTTTTGAGCTTCTTTCACGTGCATCTTTTCAACGGGTACGGGCGCGGAAAGGAAGCGCTGTTCCTTGGCGTGATGCGCTGGGCGGTCTTCAATATTCCGATGCTGTTTGTCTTAAATGCGATCTTTGGGATCTATGGGCTTGTCTGGGCGCAGTTCACTGCTGATGCATTGACTGTCGCACTTTCTGTGTGGACGCACAATCATTATCTTGCAAAAATGAAAAAATCTTCGAATTTTACTGAAAATTAATTGTATATTGTGCTATAATTTGTCTAACCGGATGAAATCCGTTACGGACAAAGAAAGGAGCACTGTATGAGAAAGAAACGCGGATCTTTGATGTATACGATCGTGGGTGCAATTCTGGCCTCGGTCATTGTGACAGGAGTTGTTATATCGGTTTTTTCCATAACCAATACGATTAAGACGAATGATGAGCAGAGTGATACGTATGGAACCAGGCTCCTTGAAGATATCAAGACGGAGCTGAAGAACGAGACGCAGGAAGCAATGAGTATCTGCGCGGTGATGAATGCCAGATACGAAGCGGGCGAGATGACCAAGGAAGAGGCCATGAAAGAGTCCGCTGAGCTGATCAGAGAGTTGAAATACAATGACGGTTCCGGGTATTTTTGGGTTGATACTTCAAAAGGCATCAACGTTGTATTGCTCGGGCGTGACACGGAAGGGCAGTCCAGATGGGATGCGACCGATCCAAACGGTACGAAATTCATCCAGGAGATGATCAAGAACGGCATGCAGGACGGCGGCGGTTACACAGAGCTGATGTTTGCAAAGCCGAATGAGACAGAACCGCTTCCGAAGCTCAATTACACGGCATACTATGCACCGTTTGACTGGGTAATGGGTACCGGCGTATGGATCGATCATATTGATTCCTTGAAGGCGGAATATAATACGAAGGCGAGCAACGCGCTTCGTACAAGCCTGATCGAGACGATTATCATCACGGTTGTCATTATTGTGCTCGGCGTCATTGCTGCGGTACTGATCGCAAAGAGGATCGCCAATCCGATCGTTCTTGTTTCAAAAGAGATGCTCCTCATGGCGGATAGCGATTTTACCGACAATGAAGAGATGGTTCGCGTGCGGGCTTTAAAATCCAAAAACAATGAGATCGGTCTGATCGCGGAAGCGTTGGAAACGATGCATACGAATATCCGCGAACTCATGCAGAAGATTTCCGATATCACGACGCTTGTTGCGTCCGCATCGGAAGAGCTCTCGGCAAGTGCTTCGCAGTCCGCGGATGCAAGTGAGATGGTTGCGACATCCTGTACGAACGTTGCAGGATCCTGCACGGAGCAGATCTCTGCTGTATCGAGCGCAAGCGATGAGACGAGCGCATTTGTTTCCAATATGCAGGAATTCAAGAGCGCGATCATTAGGTCCAACGACATGACCAAGTCGACGAGCGAAGCTGCTGAAAAGGGCGCAGCCGACATGACGAATGCGACGAACATGATGAGCACCATCAAAGAGTCCGTTGAGAATACGGCGGAAGTGGTTGACGGCCTTGGCGATAAGCTGAAGAATATTGACACGTTTGTCAGCACGATCTCCGAGATCGCAAGTCAGACCAACCTGCTGTCCTTAAATGCTTCGATTGAGGCGGCAAGAGCGGGCGAAGCAGGCAAGGGCTTTGCCGTTGTTGCAAGTGAGATCAGTAAACTGGCGGATGATTCGAATCAGGCTGCTGAGAATATCACGGCTCTGATCGATGATATCATGAGAAGCTCCGAAGAAGCGGTCGGCGCCATGAGAGACGGCGCGGAGCGTGTTGTGGAAGGCACCGAGACAGTTAATGAAGCCGGCAACACATTCAACAACATCGTTGATATGGTTCGTGCGATCGCAGACGAGTCCGGACGTATGAGTTCGATCGTGGAGCAGCTGTCCCACGGTACCAATACCATCGCGGACAACATCCAAAAGATCGAGCAGATGGGTGTCAGCGTAGCGGACGAGACGCAGAACGTATCCGCTGCCTCCCAGGAGCAGACGGCATCCAGCCATCAGGTTGCGGAATCCTCCGACAGACTTGCGGAGAATGCGCTCATGCTTCAGAGACTGGTGGGTCAGTTTAAACTGTAATTCTAAAGTGATAAGGAAAAGGCGAGGGTCGGATAACAGACCCTCGCTTTTTATGTAGTAACATGAACATACATTTTTGTGACATCCTCATTCATGTTGATCGGGATCAAACGAATGTCCGGGTGACCTTTTGCAAAGACAACAAACAGTTGATGTGCAAAACCCTGCCCCATCCAACCGATCCCCTCAAAATCCAGCAGGACTTCTTCAAATTGTTCGAGGCGATTGCAGATCCGCTTGGCCTGCGAGCGGGATACGGGTGAACTGTCAAATATGTTTTTTAATGGGATTCTCGTTTTTGTAAAGCCACCGTCTGTATCCGCGTACGCATCAAACACATCCTGCGGCTTTTTATTTGTATAATTCGACAGGCGCATCCATACGCAGGTGCCTTTGAATTCGGATTCTGTGTAATTCAAGATCTTGCTGTTATCGAATTTATTATTCGAAAAGACTTTTCCGTCGGAGATGATGTAGAAATCGTCCATCAGCTTGGAACTGAAAAAAATCCCTTCGCCGGAATGATTCTCTGCATCGGTGGTCAGCTTCCCTTTGAAAAGCTCACTGATGGCTTCATCAAGGGTTGCAAAGTGAAAATGCTCCTTGATCTTTTTAAAGATTCCGATTCCGTCATCAAGAATGATGGCCGTTGTGTTGAGATAATCCTGTTCAATGATCACTTCCACGTTCTCAGCTGTAGAATGATCCATTACATTGTTGATCATCTCACTGAACGCATAGCCCCAAATGGATCGCACATTTTCACCCAAGTGCTTGATATGATCCAATAAGCAATGATCGTATGCGGCGATGTCTGAATCAAGATCGCCGGCGGAGCGTTTAAGCCGGAACTTATATTCGGATTTAAACAGCTCGTACTGTCCGCGCTTAACACGCCTGATCACCTGATCCGATACCAACTCATTAATGTATGTGTGGATCGTGTTCTGATTAACGGAAAAACACTCCGCCACCGCTTTGGAAACGGCCGGGTCTTTCTGGTCGATCTTCTCCAGCAGATAGAGTATGATGTTGCGCTTCATTTCTGTGTTAAATTTCATGGCTGTTCTCCTTGGTGGTTTTATTGTATTTTTTTATTCGCCTTCTGTCAATAGATATTCGTTTTGAAATATTTTTTATTCGCTTTAAACGCGCTCAAAGCGAATAACGATGTAGAGATAGGAAATTTGGTAATGCGCCCGCTTCCACACATTGTATATGCTCCTATTGGCACTTGCGCTCTTCGCTTTCTTGTCGTATACTGTAACAAATTCATATTGATCTTCAGGGCAGGGTGCAATTCCCGACCGGCGGTACAGCCCGCGAGCCGAAAGGCATGATCCGTTGCGATTACGGAGCCGACAGATGCTTGATAGCACGAAGCAGACGATAAGTCTGCGGGATAGTCTGGATGGAAGAAGAGAGAGGCATCACAGGTTTATTCTGTGATGGTGTTTGATTTGCATGACAGCCCTGTCGTTTTTTCGACAGGGCTTTTTTACGAGATTTTTCTCGGAAGCAAATTGTTCAAAAAGAATGCCGCAGGGCATTCCTTTTCTCGTGAGATTTCATTCACATTTTCCCACAATCGTTATCGGTACAATCGAAAGCTGCATCGCTCGGAAAGAGCGATCAGATACAGCCTGCCTTTAAGGTCATAAGACAGCGAGGTATGACATGACAGAGAGGGACTACATGCTGCGGGCGATCGAACTTGCCCGCAAAGGAGAAGGGTGGTGCCACCCGAATCCGATGGTCGGTGCCGTGATCGTGAAGGATGGACGGATCATCGGCGAAGGGTACCACGCGCGGTGCGGCGAGCTTCATGCGGAGCGGAACGCGTTTGCATCGCTTACGGAGTCTGCGGAAGGGGCGACACTCTATGTGACGCTGGAACCGTGCTGCCACTACGGAAAGACGCCGCCCTGCACGGAGGCGATCATTGAAAACAAGATCGCGCGTGTGGTGATTGGCTCGAGGGATCCCAATCCAAAAGTATGCGGCAAGGGAGCAGCGATCCTTAGAGATGCCGGGATCCAAGTGGAAGAGGACTTTATGAAAGAGGAGTGCGATGCGCTGAATCCGGTCTTTTTTCACTATATGACGAGCCGGATGCCGTATGTAACGCTGAAATACGCAATGACTGCGGATGGCAAGATCGCAACGAAGACCGGCGCATCCAAGTGGATCACGGGCGATGCGGCCAGAGCGCGCGTACAGGAAATGCGCCATGCGCATATGGCGATCATGGCAGGGATCGGAACTGTTCTGGCTGACGATCCGATGCTGAATTGCCGGCTGGAAGGCGGGCGCGACCCGATCCGCGTGATCTGCGACAGTCGCCTGCAGCTTCCGTTTGATTCGCAGATCATGCAGAGCGCGAGGGAGATTCCGACAATTGTGGTGACGGCTATGGATACGCACGCATCCGGAGAGATCAAGGTACCGTCATCGCTTGACATGATCCCGGCGGATATACCGCTCAGTCTTTGCGCGAAAGCCTTGCAGCTACTTGGCGCGGGCGTGCGGATCGTTAACCTGCCGGGCAGAGGCGGGAAAGTGGATCTGCGGAAGCTGATGCGTTTTCTTGTAGAGGAGGAGATCGACAGCGTCCTTGTTGAGGGCGGCGGCATTCTGAATGAAAGCCTGTTAAAAGAAGGACTTGTAAGCGAAGTGCGTGCCTTTGTCGCGCCGAAGATCTTTGGCGGCGATGCACGTTCGCCGGTTGCAGGAGACGGGATCCTGGCAGTAGAAAACGCCTGCATAATGGAGCTTTATGATGTTGAGAAGATCGAAGGCGACGTCTTGCTCTCTTATCACGTAATAAAGCAGATGAAGCCGGATCATGAGGCGGACGTTGCATCCGCCGATCAGAGTCGTGGAGAAAAGGAGGAAAAGCCTTATGTTTACGGGAATCGTTGAAGAGACGGGAACGATCCGTGCGCTTACATTAAGCGGCATGTCCGGACAGATCGAGATTGCAGCGAAGACAGTGCTTGAAGGCACGAAGATCGGTGACAGCATCGCGGTAAACGGCATCTGCCTGACTGTTGTTTCGAAGACCAAAGACAGCTTTCGCGCGGACGTGATGGCGGAGACGGTAAGGCGCAGCAGCCTGTCATCGCTTGGTGAAGGCGATCCTGTGAATCTGGAGCGTGCCATGGCGTCGGACGGCCGATTCGGCGGCCACATCGTTTCCGGTCACATCGACGGAACCGGCACGATCACATCGCTTGTACGCGAAGAGAATGCGGTCTGGGTGACGATCCGGACGGAGGAAGCACTGCTTCGCTACATCGTTGAAAAGGGCTCTATCGCGATCGACGGCATCAGCCTGACGGTGGCCGCGGTGGACAGTAGTTCGTTCAAAGTCTCCGTGATCCCGCACACCAGCGAAGAGACAACGCTTCTTCGTAAGAAGGCGGGCGATCTAGTGAATCTGGAAACAGATATCGTCGGCAAATATGTCGGCAGGCTTCTTGGATTTGCAACGAAGGAAGACGCTTCGTTCGGAGAAAAGAGCACCGGCCTTACGATGGAGTTCCTTGCGGAACATGGTTTTTAACGGATCTTGAAATCTGATACAGAAAGCATAGGCTTTACAAAATAGAAACGGAGTACATATGGCAATGAAAGAAAACGAATACACGTATAACACAATTCCGGAGGCGCTTGCCGCGCTGAAGGAAGGGAAGATCATCCTGGTTACGGACGATCCGGACAGAGAGAATGAGGGCGACTTTATCTGCGCGGCGGAGTTTGCCACCAAGGAGAACATCAACTTCATGGCATCCTACGGGAAGGGCCTGATCTGCACGCCGATGAGCGAAGAGGTTGCGGCGCGCCTCGGTCTTAACAAGATGGTCGCGGACAATACGGACAACCACGAGACCGCATTTACCGTATCGGTGGATCATATTGATACAACGACGGGCATCTCGGCCGAGGAGCGCGGTTTTACCATGAGAAAATGTGCAGATCCCGCAACGAAGCCTGCCGATCTTAGAAGACCCGGCCACACCTTTCCGCTTGTATCGAGAAAGGGGGGCGTGCTGGTGCGCAACGGCCATACGGAGGCAACGGTTGATCTGATGCGTCTTGCCGGTCTTACGGAATGCGGCGTCTGCTGCGAGATCATGGACGATGACGGCACGATGATGCGTACGCCAAAACTCCATGAGCTTGCAGAGCGCTTTGGTCTTATTTTCATTACGATCAAAGACTTACAGAACTACTGTCGCATCCATGAAAAGCATGTGACGCTGGAAGCGGTGGCTGAGCTCCCCACAGAGTACGGCACATTCCGCATGTGCGGTTATATCAATGATATTACGGGCGAGCACCATGTGGCGCTTGTAAAGGGTGAGATCGCAGATGGAGAAAATGTGCTCTGCCGCGTGCATTCCGAGTGCCTGACAGGTGATGCATTCGGTTCGCTTCGCTGTGACTGCGGCTTGCAGTTGCAGGCTGCGATGCGTGAGGTCGAGAAGGAAGGGCGCGGCATCGTTCTTTACATGCGACAGGAAGGGCGTGGCATCGGCCTTATCAACAAGATCAAAGCCTACGCATTACAGGAGCAGGGCTACGATACGGTCGAAGCGAACATAAAGCTGGGCTTTGCACCTGACCTTCGCGAATACTGGGTCGGTGCGCAGATCTTAAAAGACCTTGGCTGCAAGTCGCTTCGGCTTCTTACCAATAATCCGGACAAGATCTACGGCCTGAACGATTTTGGCATGGAGATCAAAGAGCGTGTGCCGATCGAGATCGCGCCGCAGGAATATGACCGGAAGTACCTCATGACCAAGAAGATGAAGATGGGACACATATTAAGTAATTCATAAAGGAGAAAAAACATGAAAGAATTCAACGTACTGGAAGGCAAAGTGGTAGCAAGTGAGGGCATGAAAGTCGGGATCGTGGCGGCCCGCTTTAACGAGATTATCGTGAATAAGCTCCTTGGGGGCGCGGTGGACGGTCTTGTGCGTCACGGCGTGGCAGAGGAGAACATCACGGCAGCATGGGTGCCGGGCGCTTTTGAGATTCCGATGATCGCGCAGAAGATGGCGGCATCCGGCAAGTATGATGCGGTGATCTGCTTAGGCTGCGTGATCCGAGGACAGACATCCCACTATGATTATGTCTGCAATGAGGTTTCCAAGGGCATCGCACAGATCGGCATGCAGACGGGCGTACCGACCATGTTCGGGATCGTGACAACGGAAAATATCGAGCAGGCGATCGCCCGCGCAGGCAGCAAAGCAGGGAACAAGGGCTATGATTGCGCACTTGGTGCAATCGAAATGGCGAATCTTTCTGCACAAATGTGATAAAAATTTTATACTATATTTATTAAATGTACAAAAAAGAAAATATGGTAGATTTTTCCTAAATCCAATCGTATAATCGTATTTGGTATGTTTTTCCCATACAGGTTGTTTGAATTGATTTTAAGGGGATTTAGGAATATGAAAAAGCGTTTTTCCGTTGCGCTGCTGTGCTTATTTTTAATCATTGATATGCTTGGAGGGAATGTCTTCTCCGCTACGCGCCTTGCCGGTATGGCAGTCGTGAATGCGAAGGAAAGTGAAGACAGCGATCCGGACGAAGCAGACGATATCGATGAAGAAGAGGATGAGGACGATTGCGACGAGGATGAGCGCGAGGAGGACGAAGACGACGAAGAAGAGTCCTCAGATGATGAGCGTGAAGACGAAGCCTCTGAAGACGAGGAAGAGGCGGAAGATTCTGAAGAGGATGAATCGGAAGAGGAGTCAGAGGAAACAGAAGATTTAGAAGAGACCGACGAGGCGGAAGAGACAGAGGAAACCAAAGAGACAGAAGAAACTGAGGAGACGGAAGAGACCGAAGCCGAAGAAGCTGAGGACTTTTCGGATTCCGTGCGCGTAAACGGTGTCCTTGTTAAAGCCACGGCCGATGCGGGCGTTTTCCCGAAGGGAGCTTATATCCGTGTTCGTGAGATCAAAGGCAGCAAGGCTGATGAGATCGAAGAGACCGTAGCGTCCGAGCTTACCAAGAGACAGAAGATTACGGCGTTACGTGCTTTTGACATCACGATCTATAATAAGGACGGTGATGAGATCCAGCCGGATACGGACAAGGGCTCTGTGAAGGTCACATTCGAAAACATCGATACCGGCAAGGCACTTGCTTCTTCCAAAGCGGATGTACAGGTATTCCATGTATCGGACGACGGCGAAGAGGCGGAAGCGATCGATACGGAGGTCGCAAAGGGGGAAGTCATCATTGATGCGGAGCACTTTTCCACCTATGCGGTTGTCAGCCTGGAAGATGTGCAGAACGATTCCGGACTGACAGCGAGAGAGGATGCACTGGTTGAGAGTGCTCTCATCAAAAAGGGCAATACGGAATTAACAAGCTCTTCGATGATATCTCTGACAGATACGCTTACGATCGAATACACGATGAAGAGTCCGCTCTATATCAATGTACCGGAAATATTTCAGGAAGAGGGATCCGTCTATATCAAATCAGATGAGACCTACCTGCTTCCGCATATTGATGAGGACGCTTTTGATCTAAGTGCGTTTTCGCAGGTATCCGTTACGCTAAGCGACGGAACGGAATTCGGTGAACTTTCTGTTGAATCGAACGGAAAAGTCAAATTACATGTGACCTATCAACCTGCTGATTCCGAAGCATTGAACGATGTGATGGTCAGTATGGAGCTATCGCTGAACCGGACCGAGATCGGAACGAATGAAGAGTACGCATTCACGATCCCGGGAACGACAGATTCGATCACTATGAAGATCAGAGATAACCAGCCTGCTCCGACTGTCACAAAGACAGCAGGGGAATTTGACGAAAGCGACGATACGATCCCCTGGACAGTACGGATCACAAATGCCGCTAATCCGATCACGTATGCAAGCGGCTATCTGATCAAGGATACGTTCAGCGAGGGTCAGTCCTATGTGGACGGTTCGCTCACGGTGGGAGGGACGCCGGTCGCGCCGGATGATTATGATCCGAATGAGCGGACGATCACCTATTCCTTTTCAGACAATTCGCCGGGTGCCATTACCGAGATTACCTATCGGACACATGTTGATTTTCTTGCAGGAGACGGCGCGAAAACAAACGGAACGATCAACTACACTGCAGAGAACGATTTCCGTGTTTATGATATGGCACATCCGAACGCAGCACCGATCGCGGAGGCTTCCGATTCACAGTCTGTGTCGAAGACATTACGTGACTGGATCACAAAAGACGGCGGACAGCTCAATGCCGACGGCTCTGCTGATTGGACGATCACACTGGATACCAATGGTTACAGCTTTCGGTATATGCGCGTATATGACAGCTTTGATAAGGATCTGACGACACAGATGACGCTGAAAGACGGCTCTGTGTATGTATCCTGTGAGGATAATGATTCGCATGTCGTTACGAATCTGACGGAAGGCGCCGACTACACGATCTGTACCACGGCCGGTTCAGATTATTCCTGGTACCTGTCGCTTCTTGGTGATCCGTCGACGCATATTCTATCCGGCAATAAAACCTATACGATCACGTATACAACGGAAATCGGGGATTTTGCGAATTATCTGCGGCAGAATCATTCCAAGATACCTTCCAATAAGGCATGGCTGGAATATGAATACGACTGGAGCGGCTTTGGCGACTGGCGTGAGGTGACAGGCCCGGATGTGACCAAACGGATGCGCGGGCGAGGCGCCGTGACCAATGCGGCGATCGACAAGCGTTTCGTTTCCTATGATGCGGCAAGGCATCGCATTAAATGGGAAGTGACGGTTAATAAGACGTTTGAACCGCTTACCGACGTGAAGGTGACAGAGAATCTGCAGGGCAGAGGGCAGCATTTCTTTTCGGTTGACGATGCGACGCTGACGACAGACAACAACGGAACAGAGACAAGTGCCGGAATGTTTTTCATGTCCGGCAACTATACGGAAACATCCTCGGGGATCGAGATCGATTTTGGAAGCGCGCTTTCCGGCAAAAAAGCTGTTTTCAATGTTTATACGGAACTGGATGATGATGAGAAGTCGTTTTGGGCGGCGAACAACAAGAAAGAATACACAAACAGTGTTACGCTTTCCTTTGCACCGAACCGGGAAGTTACAGCAACTGCCAAGAAGACGATCGAAAGCACCGTTCTTGAAAAGAGTGCGGGTGCATATCATTATGATACACATACGATCGACTATACGATCGTTGTAAACAAAAACAAGATGGCAATGTCGGGTGTGCTCGTCACAGATGATCTTCGTCACTACGGACTATCTTTGGTGCTCGGTTCTGTCATGTTGAATAATAATATTATGTCAACTGACACAACTGCAGAATCGTACTACACCTATGATCCGGATGCGGACGGTGTACTTAGGTTCCATCTTGCGGATATTGCAGATGCGGATGTAGGAAAGGATGCGGCGAAAGAGACCATCACGTTTACCGCACATGTGGATGACGGTGATATTTTTACATCGGTAAACAATGCGGATGTCACGGTCGAAAACACGGCTTCGCTCACGACACACGAGTATCCCACTGCGGTTTCTGCCGGCAAGAATGTCAAATTTAAGAACTCGATCATCAAGAAAACGGGTTCCGCAAACAGTTCGAACAATACGGCGACTTATACGGTAACGTTTAATGGTAATAAGCAGCCGCTTCCTTCCAATCTGATTATTCGCGATACGCTCGGCGCAAGCTTTGACTTAGAGCCGGATACGGTGAGGCTTTATATCGGACAGATCAATGCATCTACCGGTGCGGTTACTTCGACCGGTACGGAAGAGACAGGCTATAGGGTTGAAACCCGCCCCGGAACAGGTGGCAAGACAGTCATGGATGTGGTACTCCCGCAGCGAAGCGATAACCGCAATATCTATGTGTTGACCTACCGCGTGACAGCGGCGGATATGGATGCCAATGATTTCAGCAACGGAATCCAGCTGGTCGGTTATGCAAGTAACGGGTCTAACTCCTCGAGCGCAAACCTGTCGGAAACGAGCTTTTCAAGTGGATGGCCTTCTTCCGCATTTTACCTTGTTGTGACGAATGTTGACAAGGAGGATGATGGCATTAAGCTGGCGGGTACGACGTTTGAAGTGCGCGATGGGGCAGATCCAGATCACGTTGTTGCCACACTGATCAGTAATGCGAACGGTATTGCCAGATCGGCCGGCAAATTATCGGCAAATTCTACATACACGCTTCGCGAAAAGACTGCGCCGGACGGATACAAGGAGTCCGATCATACAGAGACATTCACAACGGGCGCGACCGGAGGTGTTCGTCATCCAATCGAGATTACGTTTGAGAACGAGAAGAAATCCAAGAACATCTCCATCATGAAGGAGAACGGCAATGGCGAAGGCCTTGCGGGTGCGTCCCTTAAAGTGACGCACGAGCTTACGGATCACTCGATCAAGACATCCGATCCCTGGACGAGTACGACCTCTGCGCATACCTTCAAGGCAAGCTACGATGTAGTCTATACGTTAACGGAAGCATCGGCTCCTTTTGGCTATCAGACAGCCGACGATATCACATTCTATGTGGACAGCACGGACGAGACATTAAAGATTCTGCAGGATGACGGCGTGACCTTTGCGGCCGAGGCAGACAATACGATCACGATGGTCGATGTATTAAAGGGCACGCATGCTTTTACCGTTGATGAGCAGTCTTCGGAGCAGGAAATCTCTCTTACGGGTGCAACGCTGAAGATCAGTGAGCATTCGGACGGATCGGATCCCGTTTTATCCTGGACGAGCACCGGTGAACCGAAAAGCGTGGCGCTTCCCGCAGGCGAATACTATCTGCTGGAAGATTCGGCACCTAATGGCTTTACGGCGGCGCCTGCAATGCGCTTTAAAATCGATGCGGAAGGTAAGCTGTCTGTTTGGAATGAGACGACCTCCGGTTATGAAGAAACGGATGAACCTGCGCTTGTCATGAAAGATGAGACGAACACTTCCGATACTGTCAGTGTCGATATGAACGAGACGGATATTTACGGGGCACCGCTTCCCGGCATTAAGATGACGCTGTATAAATTCAGTGCGAACAGATCATCTACGACACTTGTGGGTACCTGGACAACGGGTGGAACGGATCCTACCAATAAGGCGCTGCAATACCAGACGTTGTACCTTCTGACAGAGAGTGCGGGGCTTTCGGGTTATCTGCCGACACAGTCGATTGTATTCAAAATCTCGAATGAAGGTAAAGTCCTGATAGAGAATACGGATGGTTCATTTACGGACAGCGGTGAAAATAAGGCGATCCTGACAGCGCATCAGGTTCCGCCGAGCGGCTCCGGTGGCAGTCATCACCATCGCCATCATTCGGATTCGCCGTCGGATGGAACGAATCAGCAGAATCCTTCCGTTTTGGTCAAGGGCGTGGCGCTCGACCCGAATGGGCGGTTGGTGAAGCTTGTCAATGGCGTCTTCGAGGAAGATACAGAGACAGACGGGACGAATTTGCGGCCGATATCCAAAAGACTCCTTGCAAAGACGGGCGGCTTTATGGGTACGCCGATGTCGTATGCAGCAGGCGTTTTGAGTATGCTTGCAGGACTGTTTCTGTTGTTTCGCAAGAAGAAAGTAAGTGAAGAGAATTAAGAAGATGAAAGGTTCATCAAATACCAATAAAGAAATGAAAAAAGACGGGAGACGCAGACTGCGTCTCCCTGTTATGCGTCTGGTGGGATTGCTCCTTGTAGTGGGCGGCATTGCGCTGATCGGCGGTTCCGTACTCCTGAATATGGAGCAGGACAGAATCCGGCAGGAAGCGGTCGAGGCGTTCCGCACGCAGCGCGTAAGGAGCGTGGAGCAGACAGATGCAAGAGTGGTTGTAACGGATAACGACGATACCGGTGAATCCGCCGTACAAGCTTTGGATAACGCGGAGGCATCTCAAGATGGCAGTGAAGTCAGGGAGATTCTTTGGATCCTCCGGATCCCCAAGATCGATTCGGAGAATCCGGTTGTGGAGGGCACTACAAAGGGTGCGCTACAGGCAGCGCTCGGTCATCAGGAAGGTACCGCTTATCCCGGTGATTCCGGCAACTGCGTGATCGCCGGACATCGCAACTACACCTTCGGACGCTATTTTAACCGCCTCGATGAAGTTGAGATCGGTGATATGATCTACGTGGACTATCCGGACGAGACGCTTTCTTACCGCGTCAGTGACATCCGGGTTGTGGAGCCTGACGATCTGTCGGTTTTGGAGCAGGGGGACCGCGAGATCCTGACACTCTATACCTGCACTCCCATCTATTTGGCAACCCACCGCCTTGTGATCACGGCGGAGAGAATATAATCTGAATCGTTTTTCAGAATGTGTTATAATATTCAAGGTTTGTAATGTGAAAAGAAAACAGATAAGGGGAAAAGTACTATGAACGGAATTTTATCGATCAAAGAAGCGGTGGAGGGCTACATCGCCGGTGCTGCCGGCAAGGCAAAAGCTTCTGCCTGCTCCATTTTCATGAAAGCCATTATGGCAGGCGCGATGATCGCGCTCGGTGCGCAGGGCTCCAGCGTGGCAGCACATGCGATCGAGAATGTCGGTGTCGCAAGACTGGTGGCCGGATGCGTATTTCCGGTGGGCCTGATGATGGTTATCACGATGGGTGCGGAGCTTTTTACCGGTGACTGTCTGATCGCGATGGCGGTGGCGGACAGGAAAGTGACACTGATGGGATTCGTGCGGATCCTGGTGCTCGTATTTCTTGGAAACCTCGTCGGCGGCATGCTGATCGCGGGGATGACGATGGCAACGGGACAGTTTGACTACTCATCGGGGCTTCTCGGCGCCTACACGATCAAGGTGGCGCTCGGCAAAGCAACGATGCCTTTCGCAAAAGCCCTTTTTTCCGGTATCCTTTGTAACATCCTTGTAAGCGCTGCGGTTATCGTGGCATTCTGCGGTAAGGACCTAACCGGCAAGCTCTGGGCAAGCTTTTTTGTCATCATGCTCTTTGTAACATCCGGTTTCGAACACTGCGTGGCGAATATGTATTACATCTCCGCAGGTCTTTTTGCCAAGATGAATCCTGACTATGTGGCAAAAGCGGCGGATGCGTACGGGATCACGGCAGACAAGATCGCGAACCTCGACTGGATGCACTTCTTCGTAACGAATTTGATCCCTGTTACGATCGGCAATATCATCGGCGGTTCCGTAGCGGTCGGTCTGATGCTGTACTACTTAAACTGCGCGAAGAAGAACTGATTTTGGAGAAAAGAATATGATCTATATCGGGAACCATTTATCTTCATCCGGTGGCTTTCTTGCCATGGGCAAGGCAGCGACGGCACTCGGCGCGGACACATTCGCGTTTTTTACACGTAACCCGCGTGGCGGCGCTGCAAAAGCGATCGATCCCGCGGATGCAAAGGCGCTTCGTGATTACATGGAGGAGCATCGGTTCGGACCGCTCGTTGCGCACGCACCCTATACGATGAATGTTTGTGCGGCAAAGCCGGATATCCGTAAGTTCTCCGCCACGATGCTTCAGGACGATATGGAGCGCATGGAGTACCTTCCGGGCAACTTTTATAATTTTCACCCGGGCTCGCATGTGGGGCAGGGCGAAGATGCGGCGATCCCGATGATCGCGGAGGCGGTCAACAAAGCGCTGAAGCCGGAGCATCACACGACGGTACTCTTGGAGACCATGGCCGGCAAGGGCTCGGAAGTGGGGCGCACATTTGAGGAGATCAGACGGATCATTGATCTGGTGGAGCTATCGGACAAGATCGGCGTCTGTCTCGATACGTGCCATATCTGGGATGGCGGCTATGATATCAGCGATATGGACAAGGTGCTTCACGAGTTTGATGACGTGATCGGGCTGGATCGCCTGAAAGCGGTACACATGAACGACAGCATGAACCCGCTCGGCGCGCACAAGGATCGCCATCAGAAGATCGGCGAGGGCTGCATCGGCGCGGAGATCCTGAAAGCGGTTGTAACACATCCTTTGCTGCAGGATAAGCCTTTTATCTTAGAGACGCCGAACGAGGATGAAGGGTATAAGAAAGAGATCGCGATGATCCGCGAGTGGATGGTTAAGTAAATTGGATATGATACAGAAGGTCTTACCGGACGATCGGTGAGACCTTCTTTTGTTTTCCGCCGTCGGATGCTACAATGGAAGTAAGAATGGAGGTCGGTTATGGAGCTTCAGGTATTATGCGGTAACAGCAGGGAAGAGATCCAATTTGAGAAGGGGCAGTGCCTTGCGGATATTCTGGAAGATAACGGAATAGAACTTACGATGTCTTGCGGCGGAGCCGGCATCTGTGGGATGTGCGGCGTGCGTATCATCGAAGGGAACCTTCCGGTGACGGATGCCGACAAGCGCCGTTTCGGAGAAAAGGAGCTGGCAGAAGGCTTTCGACTGGCCTGCAGGGCGTATCCGGATTCCGATCTGACGATCCGGGTAGAAGAAGATCCTGAGGCGGATATTCTCCTGGCAGAGGACGGCGAGACCGGTACAGCCGATGCGGCAGGTGCGCAAAGCGGCCTGAGTATCGAGGCGCTCAAAGAAATGCTTCGTCGTGACAGAGGCATTTTCGGTGTTGCGATCGATATCGGTACGACGACGATCGCGTTTTCACTGGTTAACATAAAGAATAGCACCATCATGTATCAGAAAGGCCTGCCCAACAGCCAGCGCAGGTACGGAAGTGATGTGATCTCACGTGTGCGTGCCTCCATGGATGGGCAGGCGGATGCACTCCGCAGAGCGATTCAGGAAGACTTGCTGCATGGGCTTGATGCGATCCTTTTGGGAGACCGCGCCGGTGGCGCAGAGCGGATCCGCCCTGACCATATCGTGATCGCCTGCAATACGGCGATGCGTCATCTGCTTCTTGGTGAATCGTGCGAAGGGCTTGCGGCTTACCCGTTTGATGCGGGCGAGAACGGCCTGGTTCTGACGGATGGTTTCAGGCTGCTTGATGATTTCGGCTATATTGACATTCCGGTGACGATCCTGCCGGGACTGACACCTTTTGTCGGCGGCGATATTGTATCCGGTATGCTCGCGAGCGGTTTTTGCACAGATCAAAAGAAAAAGCTCCTTCTCGACCTTGGTACGAACGGTGAGATGGCGCTTTATGACGGAAAGAAACTGTATGTGACGAGTACCGCGGCAGGACCTGCATTTGAAGGCGGAAGCCTCTCCTGCGGCAGCGAAGCGGTAGGTGTGCTTGCGGATCTTCTTAATCGCGGACTCATGGATGAGACAGGTCTTCTTGCGGCACCGTTTTTTGAAAAGGGATATCCGGTGATCGATAAGCTTTCCGGAAAGAATGTGCTCTTAACGCAGGCCGATGTGCGGCAGCTCCAGCTTGCGATCGCAGCGATGCGCGCAGGCACCGCACTTTTGTTAAAAGCAGCCGGCCTTACTGCAGATGATCTGTCTACGGTCATCTTAGCGGGCGGCATGGGCTTTCACCTTGATGCCCGTAAAGCGATGCGCGTAGGGCTCTTGCCGCCGATCGATCCGATGAAGATCTTGGCGGGCGGTAATACGTCGCTCAAAGGTGCGATCCGATACCTTCGAACATGCGAAGAAGAGATCGAACTTCCGCCATGCGAAGAGATCGTTCTTGCAAACGAACCGGACTTCAATGAACTTTATGTAAACTATATGACATTTCCGGATGCGCCCGAAGAGGAAGAAGAGAATACGGATTTTTAGGGAAACAGTTTGAGTCTGCAGGTATGCAGGCTCATTTTTACAGTCCCGTCAGATCAAACGGCGGGATGAAGCTTTCCTTTGCCACATCGCCTTCCTGGATGAAGGCATTTTGGATGCCAAGGTCGAGCGCATAGTTTACAATGCGCTCGTATTCGCGTTTTGTCACTTTACGTCCAAGGAGTGTGTGATTCTTCATGTGCTCCATCGGCGTATACTGGTTCATGATGCTGATATAGATCCGGTCATGATAGGTTTCGTACAGATATTTTAGGATATTCTTGGAATCATTTGTGTGCCCCGGCAGGACAAGGTGCCGCACGATGATTCCTTTTTTCATGAGGTCGTTCTCGAAAACAGGCTCTCCGACCTGACGGAACATCTCCCCGATCGCTTCGGCGGCCGTTTTGAAGTAATCCGGCGCATGCGCGCATTCTTCAGCGATCGCGGGATCATAAAATTTCAGATCCGGCAGATACACATCGATCAGACCGTCAAGCATCTGAAGCGCGCTGACATTTTCATAGGATGACGTATTGTAGACGATCGGCAGACCCAGCCCTCGTCCTCGCGCCGTCAAAAGCGCCTCCCGGATCTCAGGGATAAAATGCGTGGGCGTTACGAGATTGATATTGTGCGCACCCTTGTCTTTTAACATAAAGAACAGATCGCAGAGTGCATTTGGCGTGACGGCTTTTGCTTTTGTCTCCGCGGTCGCATGCGCGATCTCGTGATTCTGGCAGAAGATGCACTTTAAATTGCAGCCTGCAAAAAATACGGTGCCGGAACCGTTTTCACCGGAGATTACGGGCTCTTCCCACATATGAAGCGCAGCGCGGGATACGAGGACGGTGTCCGTCATACCGCAGTAGCCGGGCTGTTTGCCGCGGTCAATGCGGCATGTGCGCGGGCAGAGAATGCAGCCGATTTCCTTATGTTCTGTTGTGCATTTGTTTTCTGTGTTCATATCGTTTATTCCGGAAGAATTCTGTCTGACGTCTTTCATTATATCATCGAAAAGCCGCTTTTCCTTGCATTTTCCGCATTTTCATGTATAATATTGAGCGGCAAAGGAGAAGAAATATGATCAGTGCAAATAATGTAACGTACAGAGTGGGTAAGAAAGCACTCTTTGAAGATGTCAACATCAAGTTCACGGAAGGAAACTGCTACGGTCTCATCGGAGCCAACGGCGCCGGCAAGTCCACTTTTCTCAAAATTCTGGACGGACGCCTGGAGACGACCAAGGGAGAGATCGTGATGACACCCGGCCAGCGTCTTTCATTCCTGGAACAGGATCACTTTAAATATGATGATTATACGGTCATGGATACCGTTATCCTCGGTAATGAGCGTCTCTATCAGGTAATGAAGGAGAAGGACGCGATCTATGCCAAGGAAGACTTTACGGACGAGGACGGCATCAAGGCCAGCGAGCTTGAGGCGGAATTCGCCGATATGGACGGCTGGGAAGCGGAGTCTAACGCGGCGATGCTTTTAAACGGTCTTGGTATCGATACGGAGCTTCACTATGCGATGATGAAGGATCTTGTCGGCAACGATAAGGTCAAGGTATTGCTTGCAAAAGCGCTGTTCGGCAATCCGGACATCCTGCTTCTCGACGAGCCGACGAACCATTTGGATCTCGATGCGATCGCATGGCTTGAAGAGTTTTTGATCAACTTTGAAAACACGGTTGTCGTGGTCAGCCACGACCGCTATTTCTTAAATAAAGTCTGCACGCATACGGCGGACATCGACTACGGCAAGATCCAGCTCTATGCCGGCAACTACGATTTCTGGTTCGAAAGTTCGCAGCTCCTCATTAAGCAGATGAAGGAAGCGAATAAGAAGAAGGAAGAGAAGATCAAGGAATTGCAGGAGTTTATCTCCCGTTTCTCCGCAAATGCATCGAAGTCCAAGCAGGCGACATCCCGTAAGCGCGCGCTTGAAAAGATCGAGCTTGAGACGATCAAGCCTTCCAGCAGAAAATATCCTTACATTGATTTCAGACCCGACCGCGAGATCGGCAACGAAGTTCTGACGGTGGAAGGCATCTCCAAGACGATCAATGGAGAAAAGGTGCTCAATAACGTTTCTTTTGTACTGGGACACGACGACAAAGTCGCGCTTGTCGGCTCCAACGAGATCGCCAAGACAGCGCTGTTCCAGATCCTTTCCGGCAACATGGAGCCGGATGAGGGAACCTATAAGTGGGGCGTGACCACGTCGCAGGCATATTTTCCCAAGGATTATACGAAGGAATTCGATAACGACTATACGATCACGGATTGGCTGATGGGCTATTCACCTGTGAAGGATGTGACCTATGTGCGCGGCTTTCTCGGCAGAATGCTGTTTGCCGGCGAGGATGGTGTAAAGAAGGTCAAAGTCCTTTCCGGAGGTGAGCATGTGCGCTGCCTTTTATCCAAGATGATGATTTCCGGTGCGAACTGCCTGCTCCTTGACGAGCCGACCAACCACCTTGACATGGAATCCATCCAGGCGCTCAACAACGGCCTCATCAAGTTCCCGGGCGTTGAGATGTTCTCCTGTCATGACCACCAGTTTATCCAGACGACTGCGAACCGCATCATGGAGATCCTGCCGGACGGCACGCTCCTTGATAAGATCACGACTTACGATGAGTACCTTGCAAGCGATGAGATGGCGCGTAAGCGTACAGTCTACACAGCAGCTAAGGAAGATGACGACAACTAAGAGGTTCATTGATATGATCGATCTTCACGTCCATTCAAACTGTTCGGACGGCACGTTCACACCGACCGAGCTTGTAACATATGCGCTTAAGAAGGGGCTTTCTGCGTTTGCCCTGACGGATCACGATACGACGGACGGAATCGATGAAGCCATGCAGGCTGCCGAGGGGCAGCCTGTTTCTGTTATTCCGGGTATCGAGTTTTCGACCAATTACGAGGGAAAAGATCTGCATATCGTAGGTCTTTTCATTGATAAGGAGCATCCGGTCTTCCGGGCGCGCCTTGCCGAGTTTCTGGCATCGCGCAAGAAACGCAACATCGAGATGTGTCGTCGCCTTCGCGAGATTGGCGGGATTGACATCGACTATGATACACTTCGCGCGTTGTATCCCGACTCGGTTCTGACCAGGGCGCACTATGCGGATTATCTTATGAAGCATCATTATGTCGGCAATAAGAAGGAAGCCTTTGACCGCTACGTCGGTGATCACTGTTCCTGCTATGTCCCCAGAGAAAAGGTGTCTCCCGAGGACGTTGTTGCGCTCCTGAAGGAGACCGGAGCAATCTCCGCCCTTGCGCATCCCACGCTCTACCATATGTCGGATGCCCGCCTGGAGACGCTTATCTCCCATTTAAAAGAAGTCGGCCTGGATGGTATGGAAACGATCTACTCTACCTACACGGAGGGTGAGACACGGCAGATGAAGAGTCTAGCGAAGAAGTATGATCTGTTGGAGAGCGGTGGCAGTGATTTTCACGGCGCCAACAAACCGACCATCGATCTTGCGATCGGGAAGGGACATCTAGCTGTTCCGGACTCTGTTTTGGAAAAAATGGAAGCTGCAAGGGCGATTAAGTTGACATAAGACAAAAACAGATTGCCGACAGTTTGAGCACCATAGGATCTGCATATTGTGATCCTGCACAAAATGCGAGGCGATACAATACTTTTGATTGTTCACAAAGGCGAAGGATTGTTAAAATATGAACGGAATATGAACAAAAACGCTGAAAACTGTTATTGTGTTCATTTTTTGTTCAAAAAGTATTTACTTTGCATTCAAAAAGGCTTATACTCCTAGATGTGGTTGAGAGATACCACGATAGCAACAACATTTAGGAGGAAATTATTATGAAAAAGAACGTATTAGCAGTAGTATTCGCAGTAGTTATGACATCCGCATTCGTTTGCGCTTGCGGCAGCACAGCAGCAGCACCTGCAGCTGAGACAGAGGCAACTGTTGTAGAAGAGACTGTTGCAACAGAGACAGAAGCAGCAGCTACAGAGACAGAAGCAACTGAAACAGAAGCTACAGAAACTGAAGCAACTGAGACAGCAGCTACAGAGACAGAAGCAGCAGCTACAGAGACTGAAGCAGCTGAGACAGAGGCTACTGAGACAGAAGCAAAATAATTCGACAAGAATTACGGGAATGCCCATCCGATCCGGATGGGCATTTTTTGTTTCACAAAACCCGAAAACGATTTTTGTGAAAAAATAATGTAATGTATATTCTATTCAAACAACTCTATTTACTTTTCTGAAACATAGGACTATAATCCTATTTTGACAGGGTGTCTGACAAGCGGTCAGATTGTCCTGATCGGTGTTTTTGAGGAGGAAAGTTATGAGATTTCGTTCAAAAAAAGTTACTGACCAACATGCCGCAAACAGTGTTGTTTCGTGGAAGAACAGTATCAAGACCAAGTTGACCTTGATTATGCTTTGCGGCGTGGCGATCCCGATGCTTCTGATAGCAGGGATGAGCTATGTGACATCTACCAATAAAGCGATCGAATCCGCGCAGGAGAGCCTGAATTGGGAAGCACGTTATGTGGAAGATCTGTTTGCAAAGCTGATCGATACCAACGTATCTGCCATGAAAGCTTTTTCGTCTGCACCTTCGACGATCGCATACCTTCGTAATCCTGCGGCAGGTGCCGTTTTGGAAAAATCCATGTTAGAGCAGATGAATTCGATCAATGATTTCCTTGCAGACGGTAATCCGACAGTCATTACGGATAAGGATGGTATGCAGGTGCTTCGTACGGATGAAATTTCCGGTGTCAATGTAGTCGGTGAAGACTACTACGAGAACGGCAAGACATCGGAAGGCGGCATCTATGTTTCCAATACCGCCATTTCCAAAGGAAACGGAGACAGAATAATTACAATCGCAGTTGCGGTAAAGGATACCGACGGCAAGTTCCTGGGTATTGTATCGAGAGATTACAGTCTGATCGGGATGCATGATATTCTGGCAGCGGAGTGTAAGGATGCATTTGTTGCAGACAGAACCGGTCTTTTGGCAGCGCACTCCCAGTATACCTATGGTGTTGACCATGAAGAAGAGTCCAGATCCACTTCGGAATTTATGACTTCCGGAAAGAACAGCGGCTTCTATACGACAGATTCCGGCAAGGGTTATGATGCTTATGTTTCGTATGTGAAGGAGCCGAATTCGCAGTTTACGATCGTAGCGGCTGCGGATTCGAAGACAGTACTGGCTGAAGCGAGAAGTACGGCATTGATTATCCTTCTGATTTCGCTGGTGATGATCGTAATCGCCGGCATCGCTGCGGTGCTGATTGCAAGAAGCTATGTGAAGCCGGTACGTGAAGTTTGCGATATTGTCAATAAGATGACAGGCGGTGAGCTCTCTGATGAGACCATCGTTGTAAAGCGCAAGGACGAGTTCGGCGTTATGCTGCGTGATATCAACAAGTTTTCCAATAAATTGTATGCGATCGTATCCGGGATCAAGAAGTCTGCAAATCATGTGGCCAATTCCGCGGATGAGCTTTCCGATATGACTGATCAGATCGCAAAGACGGTTGATGATGTATCGAATGCGGTACAGGATATCGCAACCGGCGCAACCCATCAGGCGGATGAGATCGAGACAGCTGTTTCGGCGACGGGAACGGTTGATTCTTCCGTAACGGACATCAAGACGACAGCCGGCGATATCTCCGATTCCGCTGATCAGATGAGCGTTGCTTCCAAGACTACGTCGGAATCGATCGACGGCCTGAAGAGCGCAAGCGAGAAGACATCCGGCAAGATCGTTGACATCAGCGATGTGATTTATGCGACGAAGCATGCGGTTGAACGTATCAGTGAAAAGGTTGAGGGCATCACGAATATCGCAACCCAGACGAACCTGTTATCCCTCAATGCAAGTATTGAAGCGGCCCGTGCAGGTGATGCCGGCAGAGGCTTCAGCGTTGTGGCGGAAGAGATCGGTAAGCTTGCAGATAACTCCAAGGAGCTTGCAGATGAGATCAAGACGGAGATGATCTCCCTACTTGAGAGATCCGATGCGGCTGTAGTTGCAGTCGGCGATGTACAGTCCAGCAATGAAGAGACGAAGGCTGCGCTTGAGAATTCACTTGCATCCGTGGACAAGATGATCGCGGAGATCGACAAGACCGTACAGGGGATCGAGAGCATCTCGTCCGCGACGGATAAGAGTATTACAGCGAAGAATTCCGTTGTTGATACCATGTCTGCGCTGTCTGCGATCTCGCAGCAGAATGCGGCAAGCGCCGAAGAGACCGGCGCTGCGATGGAAGAGCTTGATGCGACCGTTGCCAACTTAAACGAGGCCTCCGGCAAGCTGAAAGAGATCGCTGACAACCTAAGCGGCGATATGGAGTTCTTTAAGATATAGGGTGGATTATACAACAAAGTCGCTATTTCGTTTGGCACATTTGTGCATAGCGTCAATTGCCAAGCAGTGACGAAACCCGTATAGTCTTATCAAGGGATTTATAAGTTCATACCGATTGAATGAAGCAAAGGCGTTTCGGTTTCAATACCGAAGCGCCCTTTTTTTATTTTCTCGACAGAGCTGTAAAGACTTACTATGAGGTCGCTTAAAGAGAGGAGATGACGATGATGAGCGGTTTTTTCGAACAACTGGAGGCAGTTAACGGAGCGGTTAACGGTTTTGTCTGGGGATTGCCCATGCTGGTTTTGCTGGTTGGAACGGGTATTATCATGACACTTCTGACAAAATGTTTCCAGATTTCTCATTTTTGCCATTGGGTTAGGAATACCATTGGCGGTATTTTTAAGGATTCGCGTGTCACTTCGCACACGGCGAAAGAGGATATGCAGATCTCGCAGTTTCAGAGCCTGTGTACGGCACTTGCGGCTACGATCGGTACCGGCAATATTGCAGGTGTGGCAGCGGCGATCGCATCCGGTGGCCCCGGCGCGATTTTCTGGATGTGGATCGTGGCATTCTTTGGTATGATGACCAACTTTTCCGAAAACGTTCTGGGTATCTATTACAGAAGAAGAAATGAAAGAGATGAGTGGTGCGGCGGCGCGATGTACTATTTGAAAGACGGTCTGGGAGCGAAGAAAGGCTGCAAACAGATTGGTGCGCTTTTGGCAGTTCTTTTCAGCATTTTCTGTGTGATCGCATCCTTTGGCATCGGCAACATGAGCCAGGTGAATTCGATCGCGGTTAACATGAATTCCGCGTTCTCGATTCCGGATTATGCGACCGGACTGATCCTGATGGTCATTGCCGGACTTGTTATTGTAGGCGGCCTTAAGAGGATCGCTTCCGTAACGGAGAAGCTTGTTCCGTTCATGGCAGTCATCTATCTGATCGGCGCGTTCGCTGTCCTGATTGCGAATTTCGATCAGGCGGGCGCAGTTTTTTCATCGATCATCAAAGGCGCTTTCGGCTTGAAGGCTGTAGGCGGCGGTATCGTGGGAAGCGGCGTGGCGCTTGCGATTCAGTGGGGCATGAAGCGCGGCGTTTTCTCAAACGAGGCAGGCCTCGGCTCCTCTGTTATGGTGCATTCGAGCTCCAATGTACGTGAGCCGGTTGTACAGGGAATGTGGGGTATTTTCGAAGTATTTGCGGATACGATCATCGTGTGTACATTGACGGCTTTTGCGGTTTTGTCCAGCGGGCTGGTTAATCTGGAAACAGGCGCCGTTTTGTCCGATAAGGTTTCCACCGCTCTCGTGGCGGAAGCATTTTCTACCGTGTTCGGCGATTTCGGCGCAGCTTTCATCGCGATCGCGATCCTGTTTTTCGCATTCTCCACCGTACTTGGCTGGAGCCAGTATGGCAGCAAGGGCTTTGAATATCTGTTCGGCACAAAGGCGATCAAGATCTACCAGATCCTGTTTGTTGTATTCATTCTTGTCGGCGCGACGATGGACCTGGCGCTTGCTTGGGATCTTTCCGATACGTTCAACGGTATGATGGCGATCCCCAACCTGATCGGTGTCTTGGCACTGAGCGGTACGGTCATGAAGATCA
The DNA here is from genome assembly GCA_024684675.1 of Lachnospiraceae bacterium. Taxonomy (GTDB): domain Bacteria; phylum Bacillota; class Clostridia; order Lachnospirales; family Lachnospiraceae; genus VSOB01. The sequence continues at coordinate 3,987 of JAIKWO010000147.1, read as the reverse complement.
CAAAGAACTATGTGGACAGAAAACTTCTTGGAAAAGATATTAAGCCGATGCTCTCGGCAATTGACAGCATTCAGGAAATCCACGAAAAGGAGATTTGATCACATTTGTCGATCGATATGTTAAAATAGTCGTGTGTTTATTCACGGTGAGGAGATGAATGACGATGACTATGAGTATCTGCGGCGCACCTTGCTGTTGGGGCGTTGACGATGTAAAGAATCCTTATCTGCCGCCATGGACAAGAGTGCTTAAGGAAGCATCCGAAGCAGGCTACAGAGCGATCGAGTTGGGACCGTACGGTTATCTTCCGATTGATGTGGATCTGGTGTCTGCTGAACTCAAAAAGCATAATCTGTCAATTGTGGCGGGAACTATTTTCAACGATCTTCTGAGTGATGAGAATTATGCAAGTGTGTTGCAGCAGGTTGACGATATTTGCTCTCTCATCACAAAGCTGCCGCCTCTTTTAAGGCACGAGGGTCAGAAGTTCTCCACACCGTATATGACGGTTATGGATTGGGGACATGACGAGCGCAACTTTGCGGCGGGTCACGATGATACGAGCCCCAGACTGAATGATCGCGACTGGGCGAAGCTGATGAGTCATGTAAAGGGGATCTGCGAGAGAGCGAATTTCCACGGCGTACGTCCGGTGATCCACCCGCATGCCGGCGGTTACATTGAATTTGCCGATGAGATCGAGAAAGTTGTCAGGGACATTCCTTATGCGGTCGCAGGTCTCTGCCTTGATACCGGTCATCTGTATTATTCGAAAATGGATCCGGCCGAGTATTTAAAGAAGTACGAAGCGGTACTCGATTACGTTCATTTCAAAGACGTGAACAGAACCGTTTACGATGAAGTGATGAATGAGAAGATTCGTTTCTTCGAGGCTTGCGGCAAGGGTGCGATGTGTCCGATCGGAACAGGAGCGCTCGATTATCCGGGTATCAAAAAGGTTTTGGAAGAGATCGGATACAGCGGCTACATCACGATCGAGCAGGAGCGGGATCCGAGGAATTCCGATACGAGCCTGCGTGATGTAAGAGCCAGCGTGGAATATTTAAAGAGCGTTGGATACGCAATCTAAAATGAATGAGAGCTGCACCGTATGGTGCGGCTCTTTTTGCGTTATGGAAAAAGTTTCGGACCCCTCCCTTGTTGAGAAAAGTTTGCAAAATACCTGTTGACAAATACCCCGCGGGGGTATAATATAAACGCGAAAAGAGATACTCCGCGGGGGTATACAAGACGGAGCTTACAGCCAACTACGGAGCGTGGCGATTATACGATAGGAGGATACGGTATGGCAGATCAGGAGAAAACCTGTGCCTGCAATACAGGCGCGGAGAATATAGCAGAAGAAAACGCAGAATGCTGTCCTTGCTGTTCGGGGAAGCACAAGGACAGAAGTGAGAAGGAATACAAAGACCTGATGAACCGCCTAAAGCGGATCGAAGGTCAGGTGCGCGGCGTGGAAGGAATGCTTGAGAACGATGCGTACTGCACGGATGTGCTGATCCAGGTATCTGCGATCACGTCGGCGCTGAACAGTTTTAACAAGGCGCTTCTTGCCAATCATATGCGTACCTGCGTTGCCGACAACATCAGGCAGGGCAATGACGAAGTGATCGACGAGCTCGTCGTGACGCTGCAGAAGCTGATGAAGTAGTAGTTTGGAAAGAGAGTAATATCATGGAACAATACAATGTTACCGGCATGAGCTGCGCTGCATGCCAGACGAGAGTAGAGAAGGCAGTTGGCGCTGTGGAAGGCGTAGAGAGCTGCGCGGTAAGCCTTCTTACCAATTCAATGGGTGTCGTGGGAAGCGCATCACCCGATGCGATCATACAGGCAGTAGAAGCTGCGGGCTATGGCGCAAGTCTGAAGGGCGCCGGCGCTAAGAACGGCTCGGGAGCCGGCAGCGCTGCTTCGAGTGACCGCTACGAGAATGAACTGAAAGACACCGAGACACCACGGATGAAGAGACGCCTTATTGCTTCTGTCATCATCCTGCTTCCGCTTTTGTATGTCTCGATGGGACATATGCTGTGGGACTGGCCGCTCCCGGCGTTTTTGGACGGCAATCACGTGGCGATGGGCTTATATGAGTTATTGCTTGCCGGCGCTGTGATGGTGGTCAATCAGAAGTTTTTTGTGAGTGGCTTTAAGGGCCTTGTGCACCGTTCGCCCAATATGGACACGCTGGTCGCACTCGGCGCGACGGCAGCCTATGCATACAGCGTATGGGCGCTGTTTGCGATGACCGCGGCAGTGGTCGATCGGAACGAAGACCTGATCATATACTACATGAACCAATTCTATTTTGAATCGGCGGCAACGATCCTGACGCTCATTACGGTCGGCAAGATGCTGGAGGCAAGATCCAAAGGCAAGACAACGGATGCACTGAAGTCCCTGATGAAGCTTGCCCCGAAGACGGCTGTCATTCTGGACGGCGCTTTTGAGAAAACGGTGCCGATCGAAGAGGTCAAGGTAGGCGACCGGTTTGTGGTTCGTCCGGGTGAAAGCATTCCTGTCGACGGCATTGTCGTAGAAGGTGAGAGTGCAGTAAACGAAGCGGCCCTTACGGGAGAGAGCGTCCCTGTCGAGAAGACGATCGGAGACAATGTATCGGCTGCGACGATCAATACTTCCGGTCACATGATCTGTGAGGCCAAGCGCATTGGCGAAGATACAACGCTTGCGGGAATTATCCGTATGGTCAGCGATGCAGCGGCGACTAAGGCACCGATAGCCAAGATCGCGGACCGTGTTTCAGGCATTTTCGTTCCTGTTGTGATCGGCATCGCACTCATCACGTTTGCAGTCTGGCTCCTTGCAGGCGAGTCAGTGGGCTATGCGATGGCAAGAGCGGTATCGGTTCTCGTGATCAGCTGCCCTTGCGCGCTTGGGCTTGCAACACCTGTTGCGATCATGGTCGGGAACGGCGTATCCGCAAGGGCGGGGATCCTTTTTAAGACGGCGGCGTCTTTGGAGCAGACGGGCAGGACCGAGATCATCGCACTTGACAAGACGGGTACGATCACTACAGGCGTGATGCGGGTGACGGATGTGATCCCGCTTGGCACAGCGGATCGAAACGAACTTCTGTGTGCTGCCTATGCGCTGGAGAGTAAGAGCGAGCATCCGATCGCAAAAGCGATCGTCGAATACGCAGAAGCAAATCATGTACAGCCGCTTGTTACAACGGAGTTTGAAGCGGTGGCGGGAAACGGTCTTTCTGCGAAGGTGGATGGCATACAGATCGCAGGCGGCAATGTTCGCTTTATCGCAAAGATGACCGGCGAAGATGTTGACAGTGACGATACACTGTCGCAGCTGGCTGGACAGGGCAGGACGCCTGTTCTTTTCTCCAAAGAGGGACGGATCCTCGGTGTGATCGCCGTCGCGGATACGATCAAAGACGACTCGGCAGAAGCGATCAGAGAACTGAAGAAAATGGGCATTCGCACAGTTATGTTAACCGGTGATAACGAGATCACGGCTACTGCGATCGCAGGAGAAGCGGGCGTCGACGAGGTGGTCGCATCCGTTCTGCCGGATGGCAAGGAAGCGGTGATCCGGGATCTCATGGAGCATGGCAGGGTAGCAATGGTGGGCGATGGCATCAACGATGCGCCTGCTCTGACACGCGCGGATGTCGGTATCGCGATCGGCGCAGGTACCGATATTGCGATCGATGCGGCGGATGTGGTTCTGATGAAGAGTAGCCTGCGCGACGTGGCAGCTGCGATCCGGATCTCGCGTGCGACGCTCCGCAATATCCACGAGAACCTGTTCTGGGCGTTCTTCTACAACGTGATCGGGATCCCGCTGGCGGCAGGCTGCTATGTGGCGGCATTCGGCTGGAGCTTAAATCCGCTGTTTGGCGCGGCGGCAATGGGCTTATCGAGCTTCTGCGTGGTATCGAACGCGCTTCGCTTAAATCTCATAAAAGTATATGACAGCAGAAAAGACAGGCCG
>JAIKWO010000061.1 GCA_024684675.1 Lachnospiraceae bacterium | reverse complement strand
ATGCAATTGTTCATAACGAATGCTTATGCATCGGATATACGACTGACGGAAAAGTGGATTTAACCACATGGAAGTATAGAATATGAATGAGAGTCGACCGTCTGGGCTGAAACATGCTCGGACTGCGACTCTTTTTTTGTTGCATCCGCGCGGTAACGGAGAATGTCTCGCGCATTCTCATCTTACAGATCATGATTCATACAAAGTGCAAAGGAGAATCCACATGGAGAAGAAGAATCTTGCAAACGAACTATCAGCTAATTCGTATCCGGGCCGCGGTATTGTGATTGGACGATCCGCCGAAGGCAAAAGTGCCGTAACTGCTTATTTTATCATGGGGCGAAGTGAGAACAGCCGTAATCGTGTATTTGTAACAGAAGGCGAAGGCATTCGTACGCAGGCACATGACCCTGCTAAGCTTGTTGATCCCAGTCTTATTATTTATGCGCCGGTGTGCGTTCTTGGTGATCGTACGATCGTGACAAACGGAGACCAGACAGACACGATCTACGACGGATTATCAGAAGGAAAAACATTTGAACAAAGCCTGCGCTCCCGCGAATTTGAGCCGGATGAGCCGAATTATACGCCTCGCATTTCCGGTATGCTGACTGTGAAGAATGGTGTTTTTTCCTATGATATGTCTATCTTAAAAAGCAATGAGGGCGACCCCGGTGCCTGCAGCAGATATCTTTTTTCTTATGATAATCCGAAGGCAGGAGAGGGACGTTTCATTCATACTTATATGCAAGACGGATCACCGCTTAAAAGCTTTGAGGGAGAGCCCAAGCTTGTTGAAATAGATGGCGATATCGATTCATTTACAACACTATTGTGGAATAGTCTCAATGAAGCCAACAAAGTCTCCCTTTTTGTGCGGTATATTGACATTGCAACCGGTAAGGTATCTACAAAGATCGTGAACAAGAATCAATAGAGAAGGAGAACGGATATGAACGAACTGGAATTAAAATACGGATGTAACCCCAATCAGAAACCCTCACGTATTTTTATGAAAGACGGAAGTGAATTACCAATCAGGGTCTTGAGCGGAAAACCCGGTTATATCAACTTCCTTGATGCTTTTAACGGTTGGCAGCTCGTGTCAGAATTAAAAAAAGCGACCGGTCTCCCGGCTGCTACATCATTTAAGCACGTATCGCCTGCAGGAGCAGCGATCGGACGTCCTCTAACAGATGTTCTTTCCAAAATCTACTGGGTGGATGAACCGGATAAATTGTCACCTCTTGCTTGTGCATATGCAAGAGCTCGTGGCGCTGACAGAATGTCTTCATTTGGTGATTTCATCGCACTTTCCGATACATGTGATGTTGAAACGGCTCTCTTGATCAAAAGAGAAGTGTCTGACGGTGTGATCGCTCCCGGATATGACCCGGATGCACTTGAAATTTTAAAGCAAAAAAAGAACGGGAATTACAATGTGATCGAGATTGATCCAGCTTATCAGCCTTCAAAAATCGAACAAAAAGATGTGTTCGGAATCACTTTTGAACAGGGACGAAATGAACTCGTAATAGATGATGCCCTTTTTTCCAATATTGTTACTGCGAACAAGGCGCTTACAAAAGAAGCGCGTGATGATCTTGCGATCGCACTTATTACGCTGAAATACACGCAATCGAACTCGGTTTGCTATGTAAAAGACGGACAGGCGATAGGAATCGGTGCCGGTCAGCAGTCGCGCGTTCATTGTACCAGACTTGCCGGACAGAAAGCAGATAATTGGATGCTCAGGCAATGCCCCAAGGTGCTTGATTTACCCTTTAAAGAGGAAATCAAACGCGCCGACAGAGACAATGCAATTGACAACTATATCGGAAACGAATACATGGATCTTTTGGCTGACGGCGCATGGCAACGCGTTTTCAATAAAAAACCTGAAGTATTTACAGAAGAAGAGAAGAGAGTGTGGCTCTCACGTATGGAGGACGTTGCGCTCGAAAGTGATGCTTTCTTCCCGTTTTCCGATAACATTGAACGTGCACAAAAGAGCGGTGTAAAGTATATCGCGCAGCCCGGCGGTTCCGTGCGGGATGACCTTGTCATCGAATGCTGTGATAAGTATAATATGGTCATGGCGTTTACCGGTATTCGCCTGTTCCATCACTAATTTGAAGGATTTGGCTGTATAAATGAGTATTATAACACTGTTTCTGATTGCCGTCGGGCTATCGATGGATGCCTTTGCGGTATCAATTTGCAAAGGTCTTGCAACGCCGCAATTCAAAATCAAAAACGCGTTGACTGTCGGCATTTGGTTTGGTGGTTTTCAGGCGTTGATGCCAATGGTTGGATTCTTTTTAGGAAGCCGCTTCGAACAGTATATCGTATCAATTGATCATTGGATCGCTTTTGCTTTACTTGGTATGATCGGGATCAATATGATACGTGAATCCTTTTCCGAAAAAGAAGAGAACGAAACTGCTGCTTTTGATGTGAAAACAATGCTTATTCTGGCTATAGCGACAAGCATTGACGCATTGGCAATCGGAATCAGTTTTGCACTTCTCCATGTTCGAATCGTTTATGCGGCGCTATTTATCGGCATCACAACGTTTATTTTGTCAGCGCTGGGCTTACTTGTCGGTAATGTATTTGGTACCCGATATAAGGCTAAATCCGAGCTTTTAGGCGGCATAATCCTGATTCTCATCGGCTTTAAAATACTCTGCGAGCACTTGGGACTGATTGGAGCTTAAAATATTAGGCAAATTTTATTATGAATAAACATGCAAAGTACCCTTGGGGGTACTATGCATCAGCCTCTATATGTGTAAAATGAAATAGGTGCAAAAATAAAATACACAAAGAGAGGTAATATTATGAAAAAGAAACTTTTAGCTGTACTTTTGGTTGGTATGATGTCTGCAATGATGCTGACAGCATGCGGTGACAAGAAGGAAGAAGCTCCCAAGGAAGAGGCTAAGACAGAAGCAGCTGCTCCCGCAAAGGAAGAAGCTCCTGCAGAAGAAGCTCCTGCAGAAGAAGCTCCTGCTGAAGAAGTAGCTGATGCTGAAGAAGTTGCTGAAGACGGCGTTTACACGCTGGATGATCTTGCATTTGATACCGGCTATCTTGCAAAAGCTGATGACGGTTCCATCTTTGCGATCGTTTTCTATCATGCAACTGACGGAAGCGACCTTGCACTTCTGACAGATGGCAACAACACTGTTCTGAGCGATTTCACATCTGAAGAATGCGAGAGCGATGAAGGCATTCCTTATGTAGCAATCACAGCAGGTAACTTAACTCTTGGTTACACTGTAAATGTAGATGGCGAGGATCGTCTGTTCGATGCTGACGGCAACGTTTTCGAAGCACAGGAAATTACCGAAAGCCAGGCTGTTGAAATCTTCAACATGGTTGCACAGTAAGATTATTCGATCAAAACCTGATAAGAAGAGTAGTAAAAAGGCGATGCGTTTGATGCGCACCGCCTTTTTTTATCTGTTGGAGATATACTTTTAACGCCTCAGGCACCTTGAACCCCTCGAGCGCGATCGATCCAACTATTCGCAAAACGACAGTTTAACGAATAGTTATTGTGATTTCTCCGTTCTGACAGGTTGTTTGAATAAGACCTTCTGATGTAATAAAATACGGGATATTTCGCTCGTTTAACAGGTTAAGCGTCTTCTCGTTGGGCTCTTCCTTTTTTGATGTAGAAATAACCGCATAGGAAGGATTCACGCGATCAATCAATTCAGAAAGCTTTTTTTGATACCGTCCATGTTCAGGCATCTTGATCCAATCCGCTTTGAGAGAAAATGTGTCATCCGCAAGCAATTCCTTGCAACGATCCTTTTCTATATCACCGGTAAACAAAAAATGCTTTCCTTCGTACGTTAACATGGTCACAAGGGACATGTTATTATCATATTCCTTACCTTTTTCGACTTTCTTTTGAATGATCGATTCAGGATCATTAGCCGGTCTGATATCGAGTTTTATATCACCGATTTCGAGCATATAGGGCTTAGAGATAAGCTTTGAGGCATTCGTAACAGGAAGTGCCTTCAATTCCTCTAATCGTTCTGATTTTTCCGGTATATAATCCGGCATGATCATGTCTTCTATTGTGAAATAATTCACAAGAGTAGGTGCGCTTCCAATATGATCTTTATCGTAATGCGTCAGGATCATCAGATCAATCTTTGAAACATTTAATTCTTTCAAGCGTGTTTGAATATCTGATGCAGCTTCCTGCGTTCCTGTATCAATCAAAATTGTATGCACAGCATCTGTGATGATAAAACAATCTGCTTTGCCAACATTTAAAGCGTCTATTTCGAGGAAAGGCGCTTCTCTTCCACTGTCTTTATTTGTATATAATAAGAACGCGCCAATGAACAGCACAGCTAGTGAAACGAGTACGATCAGGACGCGTTTATTCTTAAATCGTTGCATTTTATTATCCATGATCAATATAAGATTATGATAAAAGAGAACCTATCAGTTTGATATCTTAAAGTATTTCTGAATCAAGTACTATGGTAAAAGGACCGTCATTTACAAGAGAAACCTTCATATCGGCTCCAAATTGGCCATGCTCGCAGGGAACACCGGTATTCTGAATGGCGTCGATCATATATGTATAAAGCGCATTTGCATGATCGGGACTGCCTGCATTCACAAAACTCGGTCTGTTTCCTTTCTTACAATCCGCATAGAGTGTAAATTGTGATATCAAAAGGATCGAGCCTTTTGTATCCTGTAAGGAAAGGTTTGTTTTGCCGTCTGCATCTTCACAAATTCTAAGCTTAACCAGCTTAGCAACCATCTTGTCAACGATATCTTTATCATCTTTATCGGAAACACCTACAAAAACAACATACCCGTGCTCAATCGAGCCAACCGTCTCTCCCTTGATCGAAACACTGCCGTTTATGCATCTTTGAATAACAAGTCTCATTCTTTCTTGTCCGTTTCATCACTTATTTTTTCTGATTTCTTTTTGGCTTTTCGCAGAAGGAGCCAGGAATAACCTTTTCCCAAAAGCTCATCTTCGGATAATTCCGCGTGACCCTTTTTCCTTCCGGTCTTTTCATTTTGGACAAAAGTATGATCCGGACGAATTTTAGACAGATTTTGATATAAATCTGTTGCAATCGGCAGATCACGCTCGACCAAACGACGATTCATCGTCTCCTTGATCCCCGCATAAATGATCGCAAACAACGGCACACCGATGATCATACCGAATACGCCCCATAATCCGCCGAAGAAAGTAATCGAAAAGATAACCCAAAAACTGGAAAGACCTGTTGATTCACCAAGTATCGCAGGACCCAGAATATTACCGTCAAATTGCTGCAATACAAGCACGAAAATCAAGAAATAAACACACTGCAGCGGATCGACCATCAAGACGAGAATAGCGCTTGGGATCGCACCGATATAAGGTCCAAAAAACGGAATTACATTGGTCACGCCTACGATTACACTGACAAGTACCGGATAAGGTGTTCCGATAATAGATGTACCGATATAACAAATGATACCGATTATAATGGAATCTATGATCTTACCAAGAATAAATCCGATAAAAGTGTTATGAATAAAACGAATATTGGATATTGTGATATTTGCTCTATCCAAGCTAAAAATCGAATAGAGCATCTTTTTACCCTGACCGGCAAATTTCTCTTTGTCATATAATAAGTATACGGAAATGATCAGTCCTACCAGCAGGTTCCAAAATGCTCTTGCAACATTGATCACGCCACCGATCACACCGCCGATCACACCGGTCGAAATAAACTTGGCAAATTCGTTGATCTTAACAACGATCGAAGCGATCTGCCCAATCATATCGCTGATCGTCATGGAATCCATGTTCTCAAGTGTCGGCATGACGGAATTATTGACCCAACTCTCAAGCATCGGGAAATACTCATTCATAAAATCGGTAATGCCTTTTTCAAGGTCGGCATGGTCTTCCATCACCTGCATAATCCATGTTTCCAAATTATAAATATAATTAGGGAACATCAGGATAACGCTCTGCAGACTGTAAACAAGCTGCGGAATCAAGATAGAGAAAAACGCATACAAAACCATGATAACAAGAAAGATTGTTCCGAATATACCCAATACACGGAGTCTCTTCGTTACCTTTAAAGAAAAAGCATTACGTTTAGTCTTTAGTATTTTTTCAAAAATCGGAAAAATGATCTTCGATTCAAGAAAATTTAAGATCGGCGTCATTAGGTACGCCAAGACAAAGCCATCAATGATCGGCATAACGATCTTAAGAAAAGATTGCATGCCCGTCATAATGTTAATCCCATGAAATAGAATATAATAAAAAGAAATGGCTGCAGCTATGACAAGGAATGTCGTTATCCCCCAGGAAACGTATTTTTTGTCAGGTTTCATTTTGCCCCCACAAAGATAATAGTTTAGTTAACGTAAATATTATAGCATACTTCTGATTTAGTATATAAAAAAGAATGAAAAAAAGGTCAAAAATCGTTATAATTGATTCAATGAAATAACGGAGAAACAATATGAAATTACAACAAGTATTAAGTCTGACCAGAAAAGCGATCGACGATTATCATATGATCGAAGAAGGTGACAGGATTGCTGTCGGAATCTCAGGTGGAAAGGATTCCCTAACACTGCTGTATGCGCTGCACGGTCTGATGCGTTTCTATCCCAAAAAATTCTCGATCCATGCCGTTACGGTCGACCTGGGTTTTCAAAACCTCAACCTTGAAGGTATCGAAAAAATCTGCGAAGAACTTGAAATACCCTACACAATTGTAAAGACCGACATCGGCTCGATCGTTTTTGATGATAGAAAAGAATCAAATCCTTGTGCACTCTGCGCAAAAATGCGAAAAGGTGCCCTAAACGACGCAATCAAAAAAGCCGGTTGCAATAAAGTGGCGTATGCACACCATAAAGATGATGTAGTGGAAACAATGATGCTGTCTCTTGTGTACGAAGGTCGTTTTCACACATTCTCACCGGTAACTTATCTTGACCGAATGGATCTAACAGTGATCAGACCGCTCATTTATATGAACGAAGCGGATGTGATCGGGTTTATCAATAAAAACAACATTACAGTTGTAAAAAGTCCATGTCCGGCTGATGGGCATACAAAACGCGAATATGCACACGAACTGTTAAGAGACATCAATTTAAACGCTCCCGGCGTCAAGGAAAGGATGTTTACAGCCATCCGTTCGGCACATATCGACCGATGGTAA
>JAIKWO010000048.1 GCA_024684675.1 Lachnospiraceae bacterium | reverse complement strand
GAAGAGTGTGTGGCGCGTGAAGTGATGGAAGAAACGGGTATCAAAGTAAAGAACATTCGCTATTATAAGTCGCAGCCGTGGGGCATGGCGCTGGATATTCTGGCGGGCTTCTACTGTGATGTGGACGGGGATGATACGATCCGCATGGATGCGAATGAGCTCAAATATGCCGAGTGGGTGAAGCGAGAAGACATCGTCTTGCAGCCCAATAACCTAAGCCTGACGAACGAGATGATGAATGAATTCAAAGAAGGGAGACAGTAAAAATATTACTGTGTCTCTTTTAAGAGTTAAAGAATTTTCATGTATTATAGTAAGAAAAGGACGGGAGCAATCCCGTCCTTTCTGTGTATACTGTTTTTTATATTATAGGGATGCACGAACAAGCTTCGGCTGATAGCCGCTCTTTTCAAGTACTTCAAGGATCTTGTTCTTGTGCTCGGTGCCGAAAGCTTCCAGCGTGATGCGGAGCTCCACGGCAACGGAACGGTTGGTGGTAACGAACTGGTTGTGCTCGAGCTTGATGACATTGCCCTGCTGCTCTGCGACGATCGATGCGACCTTCGCCAGCATGCCCGGCTTGTCCGGCAGAAGGACAGAGACGGTGAAGATCCTGTCTCGGAAGATCAGACCCTGCTGTACGACGGATGACATCGTGATGACATCCATGTTGCCGCCGGAAAGAACGGATACAACGCGTTTGTTTTTAATATCCAGATGGTTTAAGGCGGCCACGGTCAGAAGACCGGAGTTCTCAACGACCATCTTATGGTTCTCAACCATATCCAGAAAGGCCACAACAAGTTCATTGTCATCGACCGTGATGACTTCGTCGATGTTCTGTTGCAGGTAAGGGAAGATCTCTTTGCCCGGCGTTTTGACTGCTGTACCGTCCGCGATCGTGTTGACGCTTGAGAGCGTCGTGACTTTTCCTTTTTCAAGGGAAGCCTTCAGGCAGGCCGCGCCGCTTGGCTCAACCGCAATGACTTTGATCTTCGGATTCAGAAGCTTTGCCAGGGTGGAGACGCCGGTTGCAAGTCCGCCGCCGCCAACGGGAACGAGAATGTATTCCACGAGCGGAAGCTCTTTGAAGATCTCCATTGCGATGGTTCCCTGTCCGGTTGCGACCACGGGATCATCGAACGGATGGATGAACGTATAGCCGTGCTCCTTGGCAAGCTCGTAAGCTTTTGCGCAGGCTTCATCATAGACATCACCGAAGAGAACGACTTCGGCACCGTATCCTTTGGTGCGGTTCACTTTGATGAGCGGCGTGGTTGTCGGCATGACGATCGTCGCCTTGACACCGTACTTGGATGCTGCGTATGCAACGCCCTGCGCGTGATTGCCGGCGGAAGCGGTGATCAGACCGCGGCTTCTTTCTTCATCGGAAAGCGTGCTGATCTTGTAGTAAGCACCTCGCAGTTTATAGGCACCGGTCAGCTGCATGTTTTCGGGCTTTAAGTACACGCTGTTGCCGCATTTTTCGCTGAAGTATTCGCTGTAGATCAGCTTGGTCTCATGCGTGACTTTTGTAACGATGTTACTTGCTTCTTCGAATTTTTCCAGTGTCAGCATATTCTTTATCCTCCAAAGGGTAATTTTCGTTGAGTTCTCTTGTCAATAATCCTATAATCATAGGTAACATAAGAAAAGTCAATATAGATGAAAAATATTCACTTAGCAAATGATGAAAAGAAATGATTGCGATTGACAATATATTTTACGGCTCTTAACATAGAAGAAAATCGTTTTTGGCTGCAAAAGCGGAAAAGGAGGGCGTGCGTTGAATCGTCAAGCAGAACAAATGAAAGGCTGCAGGATCGTTGTCGAGACATTGATCGAGCAGGGCGTAACAGAGATTTTCGGATATCCGGGAGGAACTGTCCTAGATATTTACGATGAACTATATAAGGCAAGTGACCGGATCACACATATTCGTACCGCACACGAGCAGGGCGCGTCCCATGCGGCTGACGGCTATTCGAGAGTGACCGGTAAGGTCGGCGTATGTATCGCAACATCGGGTCCCGGTGCCACCAATCTCGTAACCGGTATCGCTACTGCGATGCTCGATTCCGTTCCGATGGTTGCCATCACCGGCAACGTACCCACATCCGCGATCGGTAAGGACGGCTTCCAGGAAGTCAACATCACCGGCGTGACGATGCCGATCACCAAGCACAATTATTTTGTAACAGATGTAACACAGCTTGCGGATACGATCCGTGAAGCATTTAAGATCGCAAAGTCGGGCAGACCGGGTCCTGTCCTTATCGATATCCCGAAGGACGTACAGAATGCGGTCTGTGAATATACACCGTTTGTTCCGGTCGCACCCGATCCGCAGGAGATCGCGGACGATGCGATCATCGATCAGGCTGTTCAGATGATCAATGAAGCGAAGCGTCCTTACATCTTTATCGGCGGCGGCGCAGCAGGCTGTGGCATGGAAGAGGATGTCAAGGCTCTTGCGGAGAAGATCGATGCATATGTGGGCTGTACCTTCATGGGTCTCTCCACACTGCCCAATTCCTATGACAGATTCCTTGGTATGGAAGGCATGCACGGCTTATATGCATCTTCCATGGCCAATGACAATGCGGACCTCATCATCGGCCTCGGCGTTCGATTCAGCGACCGCGCGACGGGCAATCCGAAGAAATATGCCGAGAAAGCCAAGATTATTCAGCTTGACCTTGATAAGTCCGAGATCAATAAGAACGTACTCGTTGACCTTGGTATCATCGGCAACATTGTTTTCTCATTCGAGCGTATCTTAGAGCGCGTAAAGAAGCAGGAGCACCCCGAATGGGGACAGATGATCCGCGGCTATAAAGAAGTCGGCAAATCGATCGCAAAGAAGCTGGAAGAGGTTCCGGCAGAGCGCATCACACCGCGCCGCATCTTCCGTGTGATCAATGAGAACAAGACGGCAGCGATGCCGGTTGCAACGGATGTTGGCCAGCATCAGATGTGGGCTGCGCAGTACACCGATTTCGAGCAGCCGCGCCGGTTTGCATCCAGCGGCGGCCTCGGCACGATGGGCTATGGCCTCGGTGCTGCGATCGGTGCATATTACGGAAGCAAAGAAAAGACGATCCTGATCACAGGCGATGGAAGCTTCGGTATGAACCTGAACGAGCTCGTGACACTGGTCGGCTACAAGATCCCGGTTGTGATCGTCCTCATCAACAACGGCGTGCTCGGTATGGTGCGTCAGTGGCAGTCGCTTTTCTACGGAAAGCGCTATTCAAACACCATGATGTCCCAGACAACAGACTATGTGAAGCTTGCGGAGGCGTTCGGCCTTCCGGGACGTAAGGCGGTGACGAGCTGTGAATTCGAGGCAGCGTTTAAAGAGGCAATGGCGCATGACGGTCCGTTCCTCATCAATGCGGTGATCGATCAGGACGAGCCTGTACTTCCCATGTTGCCGGCAGGCGGTTCCATGGAAAACATTATCACCAAATTTGCCATGGAGGAGGAATAGACATGAGAAAGACGATCGCAGTTTACGTAGAGAACAAATACGGCGTTTTGGCGCGAATCTCCGGTCTTTTCATGAGAAGGGGATTCAACATCGATTCCCTTACCGTTGGCGAGACGGAGGATCCTGATTTTTCCCGTGTCACGGTCACGATGGATGCGGATGACAACATACTTAATCAGGTAGTCAACCAGCTCAATAAGCTCTACAATGTAAAGAAGGTAAAAGTACTCGAGCGCGGCTCTTCGACTGAACGCGAGCTGCTTTTATTAAAGCTTGCAAACACCGCAGACAAGCGGAGCGATATCATGGCGGCATGTGAGATCTATAACGCCAAGATCATCGACTATTCAAGAAGAACGATCAGCATCGAGGTGACAGGCGATTCGGACAAGATCCAGTCCTTTGTGGAGCTGATGATCCCGAACGGCATCATCGAGATGTGTCGTACCGGTGTTGTGGCGCTCGAGCGCGGCGACAAGGTTTTGGCAGAGAATTAAATTGTTAAATGCATAGAGGAGGAAATGAAAACATGCAGAGAATTTTTTACCAGCAGGATTGCAATCTTGCAAAGTTGAACGGAAAGACAGTTGCCATCATCGGTTACGGTTCCCAGGGTCATGCACATGCACTGAACCTGAAAGACTCCGGTGTCAATGTGATCGTTGGGCTGTATAAGGGCAGCAAGAGCTGGGAAAAAGCAGAGTCCCAGGGCGTGAAGGTTATGACCGCTGCAGAGGCGGCTGCAGCTGCTGATATCATCATGATCCTCATCAACGATGAGAAGCAGGCAAAGCTTTATAAAGAAAGCATCGAACCCAATCTGACAGAAGGCAAGACACTTGCTTTCGCACACGGTTTCAATATTCATTTCGGCTGCATCAAACCGCCGAAGAATGTCAATGTCATCATGATCGCTCCGAAGGGTCCCGGTCACACAGTAAGAAGCGAGTATCAGGCAGGCAAGGGTGTTCCGTGTCTGGTTGCTGTAGAGCAGGATGCAACAGGTGATGCACTTGATATCGCACTCGCATATGCGCTTGGTATCGGTGGCGCTCGTGCAGGCGTTCTGGAGACAACATTCCGTACAGAGACAGAGACAGACCTCTTCGGTGAGCAGGCTGTTCTTTGCGGCGGCGTTTGCGCACTCATGCAGGCAGGTTTCGAAGTTCTGACAGAGGCAGGCTACGATCCGAGAAATGCTTACTTTGAGTGTATTCACGAGATGAAGCTGATCGTTGACCTTATCTATCAGTCCGGCTTCGCAGGCATGCGTTACTCTATCTCCAACACAGCTGAGTACGGCGATTATGTAACAGGTCCGAAGATCATCACAGAGGATACCAAGAACGCAATGCGCAAGATCTTAAAAGAGATCCAGGACGGTACCTTCGCAAAAGAGTTCCTGCTTGATATGTCCGATGCAGGTGCGCAGGTTCACTTCAACGCAATGCGCAAGATCGCCGCAGAGCATCCTTCGGAGACAGTCGGCAAAGATGTACGTAAACTGTACAGTTGGAGCGATGAAGATAAGCTGATCAACAACTAATTTGAAATAAACCACAGCAGAAAAGGCGGTATTCCAGTATGATCAAAGATACAATCGTAGACGGTTTTCAGAATGCGCCGCACAGAAGCCTGTACCATGCGCTCGGCCTTACGGACGAGGAGCAGGCGCGGCCGCTGATCGGAATCGTCAGCTCTTATAATGAGATCGTTCCGGGTCACATGAACCTGGACAAGATCGTGGATGCAGTCAAGCTCGGCGTGGCTATGGCGGGGGGGACACCGATTGTGTTCCCCGCTATTGCTGTTTGCGATGGTATCGCAATGGGCCACACGGGTATGAAATATTCCCTGATCACGCGTGACATGATCGCAGACTCAACGGAAGCGATGGTCATGGCGCACGGTTTTGACGGCCTTGTTATGGTCCCGAACTGTGACAAAAACGTGCCGGGCCTTCTGATGGCAGCAGCCAGACTGAACATTCCGACCGTATTTGTCAGCGGCGGTCCGATGCTCGCAGGCCGCGTGCACGGTCACAAGACAAGCCTCTCCAGCATGTTTGAGGCAGTCGGCGCTTACAAGGCAGGCAAGATCGATGAGGAGGAGCTGCATTACTGCGAAGAGCATACCTGCCCTTCCTGCGGTTCCTGTTCCGGTATGTATACGGCTAACTCCATGAACTGCTTAACGGAAGTTTTGGGCATGGGCCTTAAAGGCAACGGTACGATCCCGGCTCCCTACTCGGCACGCTTAGAGCTTGCAAAGCACGCCGGCATGCAGGTACTCGAACTTGTTAAGAAGAATATCAGACCGCGTGACATCATGAACGAAAAGTCGATCCGTAACGCGTTGACCGCGGACATGGCACTTGGATGCTCCACAAACAGCATGCTCCATCTGCCTGCGATCGCAAACGAATGCGGCGTGAAGTTCGATCTGTCCATGGCGAATGAGATCAGTGAAAAGACACCGAATCTCTGTCATCTCGCACCTGCAGGTCCGACCTACATGGAGGACTTAAACGAAGCAGGCGGTGTCTATGCGGTATTAAAGCAGCTTGCTGACGCGGGATTACTTGACACATCTGTCATGACCTGCACCGGTAAGACAATGGGAGAAAACATCGCGAATGCGGTCAACAAGGATCCCGAGGTCATCCGTCCTCTTGACAATCCGTATTCCAAGACAGGCGGTATCGCAGTCCTTCGCGGTAACCTGGCACCTGACGGATGTGTCGTAAAGCGAAGCGCCGTTGCACCCGAGATGCTTGTGCATGAAGGTCCTGCACGCGTATTTAACAGCGAAGAAGAGGCGATCGCAGCGATCTACGCCGGCAAGATCAAAGCCGGTGACGTTGTTGTGATCCGTTACGAAGGCCCCGCAGGCGGCCCCGGTATGCGTGAGATGCTCAATCCGACATCCGCGATCGCGGGCATGGGTCTTGATAAAGAGGTCGCACTGATTACGGACGGCCGCTTCTCCGGCGCGACAAGAGGTGCCAGCATAGGCCACGTCTCTCCTGAGGCAGTACGTGGCGGCACGATCGCGTATGTACAGGAAGGGGATCTGATCTCCATCAATATTCCTGCATATTCCATCGAGCTCAAAGTCAGCGACGAGGAGCTCGCAAAAAGAAAAGCATCCACCAAGATCCTGCAGAAGGAAGGCATCAAGGGCGCACTCAAACGCTATTCGATGCAGGTAAGCTCTGCGGATAAGGGTGCGATCATCAATCAATTTGAAGGGTAATCGCCTATGACGGGCAAAGAACGAATGAATCTGGCAGCGGAGCTTTCCGCTGTCAGTATTTTTAGGAATGTGGTCAAAAAGAAGCCGATGGCGGCATTGATCGCATATTGCAGATGTGAAGACAGCGCGGTGGAAGCGATGCATCTCCTTGGCGAATTCGTATCTTCACTGGAAGATTTTCGGTATTCTTTTTCCGATTTTCTGCTCCGTGCCGTTTATGAGGATGAAAATCCATATGTGACGGATATCGCACAGGGTCTTCCGGTATCGGACGTAATGAAAGCCAATGTCGACGGAGAGCTTGCGCTTTTTTCCGGGCTGACGACGCTGACGGCAAAGGAGTTGACCGAGGGGGTCTCCTATGACGGTTATGTGCCGCAGTTCATAAATGCGCAGACGGATCTGGCGGCAGCGTATCGTGAGCGCCTTGCGAATAATGGGACGCTTGGATACGGCGTGTTTGCGACGGCTACGATGTTCCGCTTAAAAGAGGGTGAGATCGTGCCGGTTGAGTCGGCTGACCTTATCACGAAGGATCGCTTCATCGGATATGATACGGAGCGCGAGCAGGTATTCCAGAATACCGAGGCGCTTTTAAGCGGCAGACCGGCAGCCAATATCCTTTTGTACGGTGATGCCGGCACGGGCAAGTCCTCAACCGTAAAGGCCTGTGCGAACTATTACCGCGATAGAGGCGTGCGCCTGATCGAGATCCGGAAGGATCAGCTTTTCGAGCTGTCGCGCGTGATGGGACGGATCGCAAGTAATCCGCTTAAATTCATCATCTTTATCGATGATCTGTCGTTTAACAAGAACGATGATAATTTCAGTATGCTCAAGGCAGCACTCGAAGGATCCGCATCCGCAAAGGCATCGAATGCGGTCATCTATGCAACGAGCAATCGTCGCCATATCGTAAAGGAGACCTTCTCCGACCGCGGCAGCAGCGATGATGTGCATCACAGCGATACGGTGCAGGAACTGATGTCCTTATCCGACCGCTTCGGCCTCACGGTCTACTTCTCAAGGCCGGATAAGCAGCTGTACCTGACGATCGTACGTCGCCTTGTATCTGACCGCGGGATTGAGATCGACCCTGCCGAGCTTGACAGAAGAGCAGAAACGTATGCCCTTGCGAAGGGCTTCCGTTCGCCCCGCGCAGCAGAGCAGTTTGTGGACAGTCTGTTGTAGCTAACGCAGAAATGAGCCCTTGGGGACGGGGTTCGTGGCTCATAACCTACAGTTATCTCTTATATATCTATCATGAATGGAAAAACGTGTTGACAATGTGACGCGTTAAAGTGTATAAATGTATTAATAAAACCGTAGAGGAAGAGTAGTAGTTTTCCGCAAGTTCATCCAAAGAGAGTCGCGCTTGGTGGGATGCGATGATGGATCGGATCATGAATGGACTTCCGAGGGCAAACGGAAACGGATATTTACATGTATCCGGAGTATGGGAGACGGAGTAGGATCCTCCGTAATCAAAGATCGGCATATTCAACATCGCGCAGATGTGCGTATGCAGTAAGAGGGCGTAGTATACGTCAAGCCGGGTGGCACCGCAGGTAGAGATTTCATACCTGTCCCAGCAGCAACTGTTGGGACAGGTATTCTTTTATTTAGAAACGCTTTGCACAGTCCCACGAAACATCTCTTACGGAAAAGGAGTATAATCATGGAGAACACAACAGAAAAAAGAGTCGTAAACGCAGAAGAAAAGAAAGGCCTTGCAAACACAAGAAATCTGATCCTGATCGGTATCATGATGGCGGTCGGCATCGTGCTCCGTCTGTTTGCAGGTGCGATCGCAATCGGTAACATGCACCCGAATTTCCTGATTGCAACCTACTGCCTGTCCATTTTTATCGTAAGACCGAAGGTGACGGAAGCGGCAGCCATCGGCCTCATCAGCGGTCTGATCAGCCAGATCGGTACGAGCATGGCATGGCTTGGTCTTGGCAGTGAAACACTCGGTGCGATCGTGATGTGCGTGCTTGTCGCTGCCGTAAACCTTCCGAAAGTTGTAAAGCCGATTGTCTGCACATTCCTTGCAACGCTTGTATCCGGTTTCGCATTCATCGGTCTTGCGGCTGTAACATATGCTCGCCCGATGCCGATGGCACAGTTTATCAGCATGTCGATCGTAACAGTTGTAACGGCACTCCTTAATATGGTGATCGTAACAGCACTTGCGATCCCGGTTGATCACGTAATGGGTAATAAAGACTGATCATGATTGAAATTCAGAACTTAACTTTTCAATACAAAAAAAGTGACAAGCCTGCGCTCCGGGATGTGAACCTCTCCATCCCGGACGGGGACTTTGTCGGCATCATTGGGACGAGCGGAGCCGGAAAGACGACGCTCGCTCTTTCCATGAATGGGGTTATCCCGCATCAGATCGAGGGTGATTACTATGGGAAAATCCTTGTGAACGGCCTGGATACCGTGGATACGCCGACTGCAGAGCTCTGCCGGATCGTCGGCGAAGTCTTTCAGGATATTGACAGCCAGATGGTATCCTCAGTCGTAGAAGACGAGATTCTTTTTGGTATGGAGAATTTCGGTGTTCCGCATGATGAGATTGGGGAGCGTCTGGAGCGAATCCTTGCAGATGTCGGAATCGAAGATTTGCGCCATCGACGGATCGCATCGCTGTCCGGCGGGCAGAAGCAGAAGGTTGCGATCGCGGCGATCCTCGCGCTTGAGCCGGATGTAATTGTCTTGGATGAGCCGACCGGTGAGCTGGATCCTGAGAGCAGTAGGCAGGTTTTCTCACTGCTTCGTAAGATGAACCGCGAGAAGGGCGTGACGGTTATCGTGATCGAGCAGAAGATCATGCTTCTTTGCGAGTATGTAAAGCATCTGCTTGTGATGGAAAACGGCGCGGTTCGTTTTGACGGGCCGACGCGTGAAGTTATCGCACATACGGACGATTTTAAACAGCTTGGCATCAATATCCCGCGTGTGACCGAGCTTTACGGATTATTATCTGCGAAAAAAGATGCCGGTGAGCGGATTCCGCTTGATGTGGAGGAAGCGACGGCGATGGTACATAAGGTGATGGGTCGATGAGTACAGGCAATATACTTGATTTTCAGCATGTTTCATTTGCATATAAGGACGGCTGTCCAATTCTGACAGATCTGTCATTTCATATTCAGCGAGGCGAATTTGTCGCACTGATCGGTAGTAACGGTGCGGGCAAGAGTACGATCAGCAGGCTCTGCAACGGACTTTTGAAGCCGACATCCGGCACAGTTCTCTTGGACGGGCGCGATACTTCGAAGGTGCCTGTCAGCAAGCTGGCTTCTTCGTGCGGGTTCCTGTTTCAGAATCCGGACAGGCAGATCTGCGAGA
>JAIKWO010000037.1 GCA_024684675.1 Lachnospiraceae bacterium | reverse complement strand
GACCGGATACGGAGTCATTGACGGCAATCTTGTGTATGTTTACAGCCAGGACGCTTCCGTTTTGGGTGGCAGCATCGGCGAGATGCACGCAAAAAAAATCACAAACCTCTATGATCTGGCTCTGAAAGTGGGCGCACCGGTAATCGGTTTGATCGATTCTGCCGGACTTCGTCTGCAGGAAGCAACAGACGCACTGAATGCGTTTGGTCAGATCTATGCAAAGCAGGTTGCGGCATCGGGTGTTATCCCGCAGATCACCGCAGTTTTCGGTAACTGTGGCGGTGGACTTGCCATCATGCCTACTTTGACAGACTTTACTTTTATGGAAGAGAAGGACGCTAAGCTTTTCGTGAACGCTCCGAATGCGCTTGACGGCAATTATACGCAGAAATGTGATACAGCCGCAGCTGCTTTCCAGAGCGAAGAAGCCGGCATTGTTGATGTGGTTGCCGACGAAGCTACCGTTTTTGCAAAAATTCGCGAGCTCGTCTCCATGCTTCCTGCCAACAATGAAGATGATGCATCTTTTGAAGAATGCACGGATGATCTGAACAGAGCATGCGCAGATCTTGAGAATTGCGTTGGCGATACATCCATTGCTCTTTCCAACATTTCCGATAACAATGTTTTCTTTGAAGTGAAAGAGAACTTTGCAAAAGAGATGGTTACCGGTTTCATCAAATTGAATGGTGTTACAGTCGGTGCTGTAGCGAACAGAACGGAAGTTTACGATGAAGAAGGCAAGAAGGCAGCTGCGTTTGATGCTGTTCTGACCAAGAAAGGCTGCGAGAAGGCAGCGGACTTCATCAAGTTCTGTGATGCATTCGAAATCCCGGTTCTGTCCCTTACCAATACCAAGGGCTTTGAAGCGACTGTATGCTCCGAAAAAGGCATCGCTAAGGCCGTTGCTAAACTGACAGCTGCATTTGCAGGCGCAACTGTACCGAAGGTAAATGTGATCATCGGCAAGGCTTTCGGCTCTGCTTATGTTGCAATGAACTCCAAAGCGATCGGCGCTGATATTACAATGGCATGGCCGAATGCTGAGATCGGCATGATGGATGCAAAGCTTGCCGCAAAGATCATGTGCGACGGACAGGATGCGGATGCGGTTGACGCATGTGCAAATGAATACGCTGCTCTTCAGAATAATGTAGAGAGCGCAGCAAGACGTGGCTATGTTGATCAGCTGATCGATGCTGCTGATACAAGAAAGTATGTAATCGGCGCGTTTGAGATGCTTTTCACCAAGAGAGAAGCAACTCCCGCA
Organism: Lachnospiraceae bacterium; assembly: GCA_024684675.1. Taxonomy (GTDB): domain Bacteria; phylum Bacillota; class Clostridia; order Lachnospirales; family Lachnospiraceae; genus VSOB01. Next base: position 15,443 of record JAIKWO010000037.1, on the reverse strand, counting down.
AAGAAGCACGCAACAGTATAATCGAGATTAATAGAAAGGATGATACTTAATATGAAAAAATGGTTATTAGTATTAGGTATGATTGCTTGTATCTTCGGGACGACTGCTTGCGGTGAACAGGTGCAGGAAGTTGAGGCGCAGACGACTGTTACGGAAGACTCCGCAAAAGAGATCGTAACGGGATTGCTTACACAGATCAATATGATCGTAAGCCAGAATATGCAGGAACAGTATAAGGATGATGCGTTTGCATCAGCCGCTATGGAAAGCTGGTCCGGCGCGCTTGAAGATATTGGTGATTTTCAGTCTGTGACGGCATGTACCGTAAAGGGAACCGACAAGGACCTTACATTTAATGCCACGATCAGCGGTTCCAAGAGAGAAGCAGATGTTGTGATCGTTGTAGAAGACGGCGCTTATAAATCATTGACGGTAAATCCGAGATTTGAGCTGTCTGAACTCATGGTAAAAGCCGGTCTCAACACACTGATCGGTATGGGAAGCGTATTTGCGGTTCTGATTCTGATCAGCCTTATCATTTCGCTCTTTGCTTACATTCCGAAGCTGGAGAAAATGTTCAGCAAGAAGAATGAAGTGAAGACAGAATCGATCGATAACGCAGTAGCGCAGATCATCGAAAATGAAGAACTGTCGGATGATTCCGAACTTGTAGCGGTTATCGCAGCAGCGATCGCTAGTTATGAAGGAACAGGAACAGACGGTTTTGTTGTTAGAAGTATCAGACATGCAAATGCAAGCAAATGGCGTAATGCTTAATATTTAGGAGGAAATACAAAATGAAAAATTATACCATTACCGTTAATGGAAACGCATATGACGTCGTAGTAGAAGAGGGTGCTACTTCCGGTGCACCCGCAGCAGCTCCCAAGGCAACTCCGAAAGCTGCACCGAAGGCAGCTCCCGCAGCAAAGGCTGCATCTGCAGGCGCTGGCAGCATTAAAGTTGAAGCAGGCGCTGCAGGTAAAGTTTTCAAGATTGATACAAACGTTGGCCAGGCAGTAAAGGCCGGCGATACCGTTATCACGATTGAGGCTATGAAGATGGAGATCCCCGTTGTTGCTCCTAAGGATGGTACCGTAGCAAGCATTGATGTTGCTGTCGGCGACGCTGTTGAAGCAGGCGCAGTTCTCGCTACACTGAACTAGTCTTGTCCTTAATTTGAACAACAACAGGAGGTCGAAAAAATGTCTTATTTAACAAATACGTTAGACAATCTGGTACATCAGACGGCATTTTTCAACTTGACTGTTGGAAATTTCGTCATGATTATCGTGGCTCTGATATTCCTTTATCTTGCAATCGCAAAGGAATTTGAGCCGTTGCTGCTTTGCCCGATTTCCTTTGGTATGTTGCTTGTTAATATCTATCCCGATATTATGCTTCATATTGACCAGTCGGCAAACGGCGTTGGCGGTTTACTTTATTACTTCTACAAACTGGACGAATGGGCGATCCTGCCTTCCCTGATCTTCATGGGCGTAGGTGCGATGACCGACTTCGGTCCCCTGATCGCAAACCCGAAGAGTTTCCTGATGGGTGCTGCAGCTCAGTTTGGTATTTACACAGCTTATTTTGGTGCTGTAGCCATGGGATTCAATGACAAGGCTGCTGCATCGATTTCCATCATCGGCGGTGCTGACGGCCCGACATCCATTTTCCTTGCTTCAAAGCTTGGACAGACTGATATCCTCGGACCGATCGCAGTAGCGGCTTATTCCTACATGTCGCTTGTTCCGATCATTCAGCCTCCGATTATGAAACTGTTAACAACGGAAAAAGAACGTAAGATCAAGATGGAGCAGCTCCGTCCGGTTTCCAAGCTGGAGAAGATTTTGTTCCCTGTTATCGTTACGATCGTCGTTTGTCTGATCCTTCCTACAACAGCTCCGCTTGTTGGTATGCTGATGCTTGGTAACCTCTTCAGAGAGTGTGGCGTTGTAAGACAGTTGACAGATACGGCATCTAATGCACTGATGTATATCGTTGTTATTCTGCTTGGTACGTCCGTAGGTGCTACAACCAGTGCGGAAGCATTCCTGAACATGGCGACTATCAAGATCGTTATCCTGGGTCTCCTCGCTTTCTCATTCGGTACGGCAGCCGGCGTTATTCTCGGAAAGATCATGAGCAAACTTTCCGGCGGCAAGATCAATCCGTTGATCGGCTCCGCAGGCGTATCCGCAGTACCTATGGCAGCCCGTGTGTCCCAGAAAGTCGGCGCGGAAGCAGATCCGACCAACTTCCTTTTGATGCACGCGATGGGTCCGAACGTGGCAGGCGTTATTGGTACGGCTGTTGCGGCCGGTACATTCATGGCTGTATTCGGAATTTTCTAAAGACTAATTAGGAGGAATTGGCAAAATGGCTGAAAAGAAACCGGTTAAAATTATGGAAACCGTTTTACGTGATGCGCATCAGTCTCTGATTGCGACGAGAATGCCTACTGAGGTAATGCTCCCGATCATCGATAAAATGGATAAAGTTGGTTATCACGCGGTAGAATGCTGGGGCGGTGCAACATTTGATGCTTCCCTGCGTTTCTTAAAGGAAGATCCGTGGGAACGTCTTCGCAAGTTAAGAGACGGCTTTAAGAATACAAAGCTGCAGATGCTCTTCAGAGGACAGAACATCCTTGGTTACAGACCTTACGCTGATGATGTTGTATATGCATTCGTTGAGAAGTCGATTGCAAACGGTATCGATGTGATCCGTATCTTTGACTGTCTGAATGATATCCGTAACCTGCAGGCTGCGGTAGATGCAACAAACAAGATCAAAGCACAGGAAGGTCGCGGCGAATCTCAGATCGCACTTTCCTATACACTTGGTGATGCTTACACACTTGAATATTGGGCAGAAACAGCAAAGAAGATCGAAGAGATGGGTGCAGATTCACTCTGCATCAAGGATATGGCAGGTCTTCTGACACCGTATAAGGCTGCAGAGCTTGTTAAGACACTGAAAGAGAGCACAAAAGTTCCCGTTCAGCTTCATACTCATTATACATCCGGCGTGGCTTCCATGACCTATTTGAAGGCTGTAGAAGCAGGCGTAGATATCATTGACTGTGCGATCTCTCCGTTCGCACTCGGTACATCCCAGCCTGCAACGGAAGTTATGGTTGAGACATTTAAAGGTACAGAGTATGATACCGGTCTTGATATCAACAAACTTGTTGAGATCGCTGATTACTTCAGACCTTACAGAGAAGAGTGCATCGAGAGTGGCTTGATGTCTACGAAGGTTCTCGGTGTCAACATTAAGACACTGCAGTATCAGGTACCCGGCGGTATGCTTTCCAATATGGTTAGCCAGCTCAAGGAGCAGAACGCAGAAGACAGATATCAGGATGTTCTTGAGGAGATCCCGAGAGTTCGTAAAGATTGCGGTGAGCCGCCTCTTGTTACACCTTCATCTCAGATCGTCGGTACACAGGCTATCTTCAATGTCCTGATGGGTGAGAGATATAAGATGGCTACAGGCGAATTCAAAGACCTGCTTCGCGGTAACTACGGCCAGACCGTTAAGCCGATGAGCCAGGAAGTAATCGACAAGGTTATCCCGGGTGAGCCTCGTTCTACTGCACGTTCTGCAGAGGCAACAGGCCATACAGAACCCGAGCTTCCTACACTTGAAGCAGAGATGAAGCAGTATAAACAGCAGGATGAAGACGTGCTGTCTTATGCTTTGTTCCCGCAGGTTGCAACGGACTTCTTTAAGTATCGTCAGGCACAGCAGGAGAAAGTTGATGTTACCGTAGCAGATTCCAAAAACGGCGCATACCCTGTTTGATTTTGAGATAAAGTCTGATTTCGTGCAATTTGCACGAGATCAGGCTTTTTTCTGTTTTTAGATTTAAATTTATGATATAATTTTTTTTATAGGTCGTATTACCTATCATCATCATTCATGAGAGGTTCATCTTATGACAGAAAAAAAGATTCGAGTCTGGTTAAGCGCATCTGTTGCGATCGTTACTGTCATTCTGTTTTCGTTCATATGGTTGGTTAATCTGAATCAGTCGGCTGAAATCCGTTCGGCACTTCGTATGTATATTCTTGTGCTCGGATTTTTTGTTGTGGCCGCGCTGGTTCTTTTCTTTATGTGTACGGAAATATTTGACATAAACAGGGAACTTGAGAAATCAAAGGTTCTTATGATGACGATCATCATGTTGCTGATCGCGCAAGTTGCTTTTACGTTTGCCAGCTACACCAGTCAACAGACCAATATGACATTCAGAATCATGGATGCCGCCAAAGAATTCTACGATCGGATCGAAAGTGTGAACGCGATCGAAGACGTTTCGTATAATCTCAAAATTGCGGATGCCATGCATGAATTGATGCCGGATTATCCCGAATTTGAAGCGGCAATCGTTGTCAATCCCAACGATATTGTTTTGTTTTCGGAAGGCGGCAGTTATAAAAAGGGTGATCGGATCGTATATGATAGTACATACGATCATATTATTCCGATGAGCATTAAAGGGGAGACACTTGTTCTTCGTGAATCACCAACATATGTTGATGGAATCCTTAATTCTGCCTTTTCGGAATTGCTGACGATCATGGCGGCGTCCATTTTCCTTTCCGTGGAGCTGATGCTGTTTGCTATGCAGCTATTAAACGACCGTGTTCATGTACCCGAGCCGATAGACGGCGTTTCGTCCTGCACGGCGCTTCGTTATGTGCGTCAGATCGCATTTTTGTTTTACTTTGCATCGAGATTGCCGAATTCCTTTATATCCGTTATGGCAAAGCAGATCGGTGGAGAACTCTTCGGAATAAGCGGAAGTGTTTTGACCGGTATACCACAATCTGCGGAGACATTGCTTACATGTGCGGCAATCTTTTTAACGGCAAGCCTGATGGAGAGAAAAGGGTGGAAGGTGCCGTTTTCTGCCGGACTTGTTTTGGTTGCGGCCGGAAACTTCCTGACAGCATTTTCCGGCACAATCTTGCTCTTTATCATATCCCGCGCGGTGACCGGTCTTGGTTACGGCTTCTGCTGGATGACGCTTCGTAATTTTGCTCTTTTCGGGCGTAACGAAGAGGAGAAAGCGGAAGGCTTTACGCTTTTGTCAGCGGGTATGTATGCCGGCATCAATTGCGGATCTGTGCTGGGTTCTATCCTTGCTGAAAAGCTTGGTTACCCGGTTGTACTTGTTATTTCGGCTGTCCTCACCGTTCTTTGCGTAGCGTCTGTTTTCAACATGGAAAACAGGATTTATGTGAAGCCTGCGGCAAAGGCTGATGGTGATACGGAGATCAATTCAACCGAACGAAAGAAAGCAGGCGCTTATGCGATCTTTAAAGCAATAGCTTTTGTTGTTTTAATGATCACGCCGACGTGTATCGCGGCTTCTTATATCAACTATTACCTGCCGTTATATTTTACGGAAACAGGAGGTACGATCTCCGATGCCGGTCGTGCAAGACTGTTATATGGTCTTTTGATCATCTACGCCGGTCCGTTCTTTGGACGTATGATCGGCAGACACCCCGGCTATATTCGATGGAATGTTGTGTATAATGGCCTGATCGGGGCAGGTTTTGTCCTCTTTGGATTAATGCAGAATTATCTGATGGCATTTACTTGTGTATTGTTTTTGGGTCTTGCAGACAGTTTCGGATTTGCAGCGCAGAACAATTATTTCTTGAAATTTAAGGCCATGAAAAGCTTGGGAGAGAGCGTTGCAATGTCTGTGCTTAGTTTTATCAAGAAAATGGCAGAAATGCTCGGCCCTATCGTTTTCGGCCTTGTGATCGCAGAAGGAAGCGGAATGGCAGTTGCCATGCTAGGTATCATCTTCCTGGCAGCGATTGTTGTATATACGATAACTGAGATCAAAAGGAGTGCGCTGCAATGAAAGTAGCTGTTGTTCATGGTGGCTTTTCGTCGGAAGCTGTCTATTCAACAGAAAATGCCCAGTGTGTTTGCGATGCCCTGTTACAAAAGGACTATGACGCTTACATGCAGGATTATGATGATAACATTGTTGAGAATTTAAAAAGAGAAAAGCCTGATGCTGTTTTCCTTTGTGTTCAGGGAATGCATCATGGAGACGGGACGCTCCAGGCGATTTTGGAACTATTGAAGATCCCTTATACAGGGAGCCGGATGGAATACGCGGCAGTTATCAATGACAAGGTATTTTGCCAATCCATTTTCTCCGCGGAGGGTTTTCCTGTTGCCAGCCATTTCTCGTTCAGGAGAGAGGAGTTTGAATCATCGGACGGATTGGCTGTTTTGGAGAAAAGAATGCAGGCGAACGGGATGCATTATCCAATCGTATCCAAATCCCCGTCGCAGGGGGCTTGCATTGGCATCTACTATATTGCATCGGCAGATGACTATGCGGATATCGGCAAATCCTTCATGGGGGATGATCAGATCCTGATTGAGAGCTTTGTTGAAGGATTCGGGTTTACAGTTTCGCTTGTACAGAGACCTGATGGCTGGCAGGCACTGCCGCTCATTATCGGACGGCGGATCGATATTACGAGCGGCGAGACAGTCTTTGATGCAACGCACAAGCAGGAACTCGCACATTTTTCCAAAGAGGCTACAGCTCGTATTCAAGAGACGGCGATCAAAGCAGCCAAGGTGATCGGCGCAAGGGGCTATTGCCGTATTGATTTTATGATGAACCCTGAGACGGAACAGGAAACGCTGTTGGAGATTAATGCCGTTCCCGGCCTGCGGAGGGGGAGTCTTTTTCCGGTTGCTGCGGAGGCTGCCGGAATCTCGTTTGAGGATTTAATCGAAATGATCTTGCAGAATTGCGTTGATCAGAAGGAGGACATACATGCTCAATAATTTGAAAATCGGTTCCAAAATACTGATCATTATGTTGATGACCGCGCTGGGCGCATTATTGGTCATATCTCTGATCTCCTATACAGAGATGCTTAATCTGACCAAGTATTCCGAGAATGCGAATATTCAGCTCGGCGTCACAGCTGCCGGTCAGAGCGCAGACGCGCTGTTGGATCAGGCAGAAGAGTATCTGCAGAAGATTGCAAGCGAACAGGCACGAGCGAATAATGCTACTTTAAAGCAGGTACAGACAGAGGTTCTGGTTGCTCGTGATTATCTGGAAAAAGTAATCAAAGATCAGGACAATTTTAATGGTTATCTGCCGCCGAGACCGGATCTGACACCGAGTGGTCTTCCGAGTGCAAAAGGCTTTCTTGCCGGTGGTGGTGTAATGGATGCGCAAACCGAACATGAATATCGCGTGTTATCGAATGCTGTATATGCGTTTGCGCCTATGTTTGAAAATGATAAGGTGTTGCATAACATCTATCTTGGTACAGAAAGTGGTATTTCGTATCGCTATTCCAAATCCAATAAATATAATCCGGACTATGATCCAAGAGAACGTGCATGGTATACGGAAGCGATGAAGAAGCCCGGTGAGGCAATCTGGATCGATACATATTTTGACTCCTATGGGCAGATCTGCGTGACTTGCTGTACGGCTTTTCGTGATAAAAGCGGTAAGCCGACCGGTGTAGTTGCGACCGACGTTACGATGGATGCGATGTCCAAGAGCATTCTTTCTACAAAGATTGGAAAAGAAGGTTACGCGTTCCTGCTCGATTCAGACGGTAAATATATCGCCCATCCTGATTTTCTTGATGATTCCTTTGAAACTGATCCGAAAGTCGGTGCATCCGAGGACTGGATTGCGCTTCTTGGTGAGATGTCGGATGGCAGTATCGGAACAGGTCTTGTCACACTTGATGGCATTCAGAGTTATGTTTCTTATGCACCGCTCGAACAGACAGGATGGACTCTTTGTGTTACCGTTCCCGTTAATGAAGTAACGGCACCGGCCAAGGCAACCAAGGCGCAGATTGATACTTACACGGAAGAAGCGCGTGCATATATTGAAGCAACGCTTTCGCAGGTTTTGAACCGTTTTATTGCATTGTTTGCAGTATGTACGCTGGTTTTCGTATTTTTCTCGTTCCTTTTATCGGGTACGATCACAAAACCGCTGAAAGATCTTGTTACGAACGTTAAAATGATCGGCGCGGGCAATCTTGACGCGACAATTGTGGTTAAGGGTAAAGACGAGATCAGTGATCTTGGCGCAGCATTTAATAATATGACAAGTGAGCTGCGTGAGTATATGGACAATCTTACAAAAGTGACGGCCGAGAAGGAAAGGATCGGGACAGAGCTTTCTGTTGCTACTGAAATTCAAGCGTCCATGTTACCCAATATTTTCCCCGAAAGTGAGTATTTTGAACTGTACGCGACCATGGATCCTGCAAAAGAGGTCGGAGGTGACTTCTACGACTTTTTCATGATCGATGAGAAACATCTGGCAATGGTTATGGCGGATGTTTCCGGCAAGGGCGTTCCCGCGGCACTGTTTATGGTTATTTCCAAATCCTTTATTAAAAACCGCTCCATTATGGGTGGTAAGCCGTCGGAAATTCTTTCGTTTGTTAATGATCAGCTTTGCGAGAATAACTCAGCCGAGATGTTTGTAACGACATGGCTTGGTATTATGGATCTTGATACGGGTGTTGTGACAGCGGCGAGTGCAGGCCACGAGTTCCCTTGCGTGCGTCAACCGGACGGCAAATTCGATCTTTTGAAAGATCCGCACGGCTTTGTTTTAGCCGGTATGGAAGGTATGCGTTACAAAGATTATGAGTTTGCGGTTGAAAAGGGTGGTTCACTCTTTGTATATACGGATGGTGTGCCGGAAGCAACCAATGCCGAGGATGAATTGTTCGGAAATGAAAGAATGCTTGAAGCATTGAACATCAATCCGGATGCTTCGGCAAAAGAGGTTCTGGAAAATGTACGTGCCGGTGTAGACGCATTCGTGAAAGATGCACCGCAATTTGATGACCTGACAATGCTTTGCATGAAGAGGCGCGCTTAGACTTAATAACTTATGCTATCTTAAAACGGAGGACAATAAATGAAACAGATTGTTGTACCGGCTAAAGACGAATCACTGGAAGAGATCAATGCCTTTATCGAGAGTGAGCTGGAAGATACCGCTTGCAGTCCCAAGGTTATGATCCAACTTGAAGTCGCGATCGAGGAGATCTTTGTTAATATAGCGCACTATGCATATGAAAATGAGGGAACTGCTGTTATCAAATTAGAAAAAACAGGCTCACCGCTCATTGTATCCATTACGTTTGAGGATACCGGGATGCCTTTTGACCCGCTTGCGAAGGAAGATCCGGATATTACGCTTTCCGCTGAGGAAAGACGGATTGGCGGTCTTGGTATCTTTATGGTCAAAAAAAGCATGGATGATGTACAGTATCGATATGAGGACGGCAAGAATATTTTGACAATACGCAAGCAGATCGAGGAATAGCTATGCTGAACGAACAACGATTTAATGCATGTTTCAAAAGATATGTGCAGGATAGAAAAGGGTGGCATTATGATCTTTATGCCTGCAATATGCATTCTGAGGAGCGCGTCAATGTCGCAAAAACAAATTTTCATAATCTTGCGCTGAAGAATCCGATCATTTCGATGGTGTGTGCAGCGGATATGGACACCTGTATCGCACGTTCCTCTGGCGCGACCGGTATACCGATCAGGCAGTCCGGCGATCTATTTTTCTTTCGTGACATCTCGGACGATACGGAGGAGAAGAAGCATGAACGATTAGAACGTATTTTTGTCTCGCTGATCAGAAAGCAGTATGATCCCTGCAAAAACAGAATGGTGGAACTGACGATCATAAAGAGGGATGATCGTCTGTTTACTTTGGTATGTGCCGTTTGCATGCAAACAAATTGTGTTGATAACGGCAATGGTATTGCGCGTTATTTATTTGATGAATCAGATATAAGAATGTACATTCCTGATGCGGGACGGATACAGAATTATAAGAAACCGAACGATGATGCGATCAGTTCATACTGGAACCGTGTTCTTGAAAACATGCCTGCACCAGAAAAGAAAACGGACGATATTAATGCGCAGAAATTTCAGATTGATGTTAAGGTGCTTGATGACAACATCGGATCCATGCTTGACCGCTTTGTGCGTGACTTTGGCGTTGAAGTGCGCAGTATCTTTTTTGCAATATGGGCGGTTATCTTTTCAAAGTTTTCTCTTAGACCGCATTTTCATATAGCGACGCATATTCCGAATCGCGGTCTGATGTTTATGCCGATCGCATTAAATCTTTCGAAAGATAAAATGACGGAATCAATCCGGTCTATCAATACGCAATTACTGGAATCGACAGAGTTTTGCGACTGCAGTGAGACTCTGATCAATCGGATTCTCGGTTTTCGCTACATGGATGCCTGTCCGCTTTCCTTTACGTCCGTTCAGACAGACGATTTTGTTTCTTTTATTGATCAAAACCCTGAAAGACCATCGATCACATATTGTCGGGCGTGTGTTCCGTCTGAAAGTGCGCTTCAGATCGGATTCTTCTTTACGGATAAATATACCTTTTTGGAGTACCAGTTTGATTCGGATCTAATCTCACCGACCGACATGGCAGGTCTTGATGAAGCATTCCGTAAGATGCTCACAGCCTTCCTTGAGAAGATGGATTATGAAAAGATCTGTTCGCATGTTGTGAAGCACAATGCATCTGACAGAGTGGAGGATGTGGCAAAAATAGCGCGCGTTTTGGAATCGAATCCGGCATTTGCTTGCCTGGATGCAAAAGGCCTGGCGACATTGGCTTCCCTTTGCAAGCCTGTTTCCGCTATCTCTGAGGATTGCTTGATTGAAGCCGGTGATAACGTTGATTCGCTCTATCTGATAGAGGAAGGACATATTGAAATGGACGCCATTGGGGCGGAAAGTGTTCCGCAGCCGCTTATGATCCTGAAAAAGGGTGATCTTATCGGTATGGAAGCACTCACGTCAGAGAGAACCTCCGGTAATCTGTATCGTGTTGTTGATGATACGGTAAGACTGATTTCCGTTCCTACACATGCTTTTATTGAGTTTGCATCCGAACATCCGGATATGTGGAAGGCTCTTTTTTCAATTTACTCCGGTCTTATGAACCGTTTTGCGAAGATGTGGATGATCTCTTCATAATTTCATTCGAATCCGTGATTCTTGCATTGACATGTATCAAGTAGCGATGCTATTATAACAATTGTTATGAATTATCATTAGATGAGGATGAAGGGGAGTATCAAGCATGGCCAGAAAAGCAACCGTTACAAAAGAAATGATTCTGGACAGCGCTTTTGCGCTCATGAAGGAAGAGGGGTTTGAACAGGTTACGGCACGTAAACTTGCTGCCAAGGCGGGGTGTTCTACGCAGCCGATCTTCAGATTATATGAGAATATGGAGCAATTAATCGGCGACGTGTATGAGATGGCCGGGAAGGATTTCGATGAATTCTATGCCGCTTATCCCAAGAATGACACGACGCCGTTTATCAATCTCGGCATGGCATATATTCGTTTTGCGGCGACAAGACAGAATGTATTCCGGCTTCTTTTTATGTCTTCTTTTCGAGGGGACAGAAGCATGTATGACCTTTTGAACCGTTCTACGGGTGCGGTTGGAATGGAGATCACGAAAGCGAAAGAAGCGGGTGTGCAGAGGCCGACCGATCTGTTTATGCAGATGTGGATTTTTATTCACGGTGCGGCATGTATGTCTCTGACGGGAGACTTTGATCTTTCCGAAGATGAGACGCTGCGTCTTTTGAAAAATGCATACCATTCATTTTGCTAAGGCGGTATAGTTGTCAGATGGAAGACCAGAACATTGATATCATTACAAGATTAAATAACCGCTTTGCCAAAATGAGTAAGAGTCATAAAGCGATTGCCCGTTTTATCTATGATCATTATGATCAGGCTGTTTTCATGACTGCGGCAAAGATCGGTGAGCGGCTTGGCGTAAGCGAATCAACGGTTGTCCGCTTTGCGTCGGGGCTCGGCTACAGTGGCTATCCGGAGTTTCAGAAATCCTTGGAAAGCTGGGTGCAGAATAAACTTGGATCTGTTCAGAAAGTACACGGAAAATACAAAAACAGCACGCAGTCCGAGATTTTGCAAAGCGTCCTTACATCCGATCTGGAGAAAATTCAGGATACAATCCGGAATGTGAACGTTGCCTGTTTTGAGCAGGCTGTCGACAGTATTCTGGAAGCGGAGAATATCTACATTGTCGGGATCAGAAGCTGCGAACCGCTTGCGGAATTTTTGAGTTTTTATCTGAACATGATCCGAGGTAACGTTTACAATCTGCGTACGACGAGTGCAAGCGAACTTTTTGAGCAAATGATCCGCATTAATGAAAAGGATGTGATCATCGGGATCAGTTTTCCGAGGTATTCTATGCGGACGCTCAAGGCGTTGGAATTTGCTTCCGACCGGAATGCAAAAGTGATCACGATCACAGATTCCGTTCATTCACCGATCAATTTATATTCCTCCTGTAATCTTCTTGCCAGGAGTGATATGGTTTCGATCGTCGATTCACTCGTGGCACCGCTTTCCCTGATCAATGCGCTTGTTGTCGCGCTCTGCGTGAAGGTTCCCGATAAGGTAAAAGACAACCTCGATACGCTGGAAGCGGTGTGGAACAACTATCAGGTTTACTTGAACGATGAGATCAATTATGTCGGAGACGGATTGAATCTAAGCGATCCGATGAATAATAAACATGCGTAGAGTTATCATTATCGGCGCCGGCGCAGCCGGCATGATGGCGGCATATGCGGCAGCGCAAAGCGGTGCGGATGTAACGCTTCTTGAACAAAACGAAAAGACCGGTAAGAAAATATACATCACCGGCAAAGGCCGGTGCAATCTGACCAATGCATGCGCGACGGAGGAGCTGTTCGATCATGTTGTTCGTAACGGTAAATTCCTGTACAGCGCATTTTATACGTTTTCAAACGAAATGGTTATGCAGTTTTTCGAAGAGGCCGGCTGTCCTTTGAAGACAGAACGCGGAGAGCGCGTTTTCCCGGTATCGGATCATGCATCCGATGTGATCCGTGCTTTGGGAAAAAAACTGAAAGCCCTCTCAGTCACGATCAGACTTCATTCTTGTGTGAAAGATCTGCTTATCGAACGCGAAGAAAAGGGCATTAAGGTATCAGGTGTTATCCTTGGGAATAATGAGCGTCTTCAAGCGGATGCTGTGATCATTGCCACCGGCGGATTGTCCTATCCGTCCACCGGATCGACGGGCGACGGTTACGAATTTGCAAAAAAGTGCGGGCATAAGGTTACGGAACTGATGCCCTCGCTTGTGCCGCTTTTGACGGCGGGCGATACAGCAGCCAGGCTGCAGGGACTTTCACTTAAAAATGTCCGGGCTAAGATGCTCTTTGCGGGAAAGAAGAAGGAAGCATTTCAGGGCTTTGGGGAGATGCTGTTTACGCAGAACGGGATCAGTGGCCCGCTTGTCCTTAGCGCAAGTACGGTTTATGAACCTCAAAATAACGGTTGCTCTTTTATGATAGATTTAAAGCCTGCGCTGACAGCGGATCAGCTTGATAAGAGGCTGATTCGTGACATTTCGGAGAACTCTAATAAGCAATTCAAAAATATCCTCGGCGGACTTCTGCCGGCAAAAATGATACCTGTTATTATAAGCATGAGCGGGATACCGGCAGACAAGCCTGCGAACGAGATCACGAAAGAAGAAAGGCTGCGTCTGGGTGCTTTGATAAAAGCTTTTACGCTTTCCGTAACGGGGATCGGAGATTTTCGTGAGGCAGTGATTACAAGAGGCGGTGTCATGACCAAAGAAGTGGATCCTTCCACGATGCAATCGAAGCTTTGCAAGGGCCTTTACTTTGCCGGAGAAGTTTTGGATCTTGATGCGGTAACAGGTGGTTTTAATTTGCAGATCGCTTGGTCGACAGGATATCTTGCCGGTTTTTTTGCCGGGACGGGAAATGAATAACGAACGGAGAATGAAACATGAATCATAATATAGCAATTGACGGTCCTGCCGGAGCAGGCAAAAGCACGATAGCAAAACGGATAGCCGAAAAACTCGGCTACATTTACGTAGACACAGGGGCAATGTACAGAGCGCTTGGCTTACATCTTTTGAGAAGCGGTATTGCTGCAGATGATACGGAAGCGATCATTCGTGCATCCGAGGATGCCGATATTACGCTCTCTTTTGAAAAAGGAGAGCAGATTGTTCTGCTGAACGGCGAAAATGTGAACGGACTGATCCGTACGGAAGAGGTCGGCAACATGGCATCTGCATGTTCGGTTCATGCAAAAGTTCGCGAGAAAATGGTGCGTCGCCAGCAGGAAATGGCCAGAACGCGTGATGTTGTTATGGACGGCAGGGATATTTGTAGCGTTGTCCTTCCGGATGCTTCTGTCAAGGTGTTTTTAACGGCCAGTGTTGCGGTCCGTGCAAAAAGGCGATTTGATGAGTTGACCGCAAAAGGGATCGCCTGTGACCTTTCGGAGATCGAGGCGGATATCAGAGAGCGCGATCATCGCGATATGACACGAGAAGTTACCCCGCTTAAACAGGCACCCGATGCAACGCTTGTCGATTCTTCGGATATGGCGATCGATGAAGTGGTTGATGCGATAATAGGACTCAGATAAAAATGGAAGTGATCTTGGCTGAAAGCGCCGGCTTTTGCTTTGGCGTAAAGCGTGCTGTTGAAACCGTATATGAAGAGATCGAAAAAGGCGGGGATATTTTTACCTACGGACCGATCATCCATAATGACCAGGTGGTAAAGGACTTGGAAGAAAAAGGTGTTCGCGTGATCGAAAATGATGAGCAGCTTGACCGCTTGTCGAAAGGAACCGTGATCATCCGGTCTCACGGGGTATCCTCTGCCGTGCAGAAAAAAATCCAGGACAGAGGTCTTAGCGTAGTTGATGCAACCTGTCCTTTTGTAAAGCGTATCCATAATGTGGTTGAGTCTGAAAGCCTGAAAGGGGCTTTGATCATTGTGATCGGCAATGCCGGACATCCGGAAGTGGAAGGAATTGTCGGTTGGTCACACACACCTGCGATCGTCATCGAATCCGAGCAGGAAGCACTTGATTTTCACTGCGAAGAAGGAACGCAGATTTGTTTGGTCTCTCAGACAACTTTCAACTACAATAAATTTCAAGATTTAGTTGATATAATTAGAAAAAAAGGTTACAATGTTAATGTTGTCAATACTATATGCAACGCTACAGAAGTGCGACAAAAGGAAGCTCGGAAGATCGCTTCCGAAGTTGACGCGATGATTGTAATAGGGGGCGCTCACAGTTCCAATACAAGGAAACTGTACGAGATCTGCAGTTCGGAGTGTGAGAATACCTATTTCATACAGACACTGGATGACTTGCAATTAGACTTTCCTAATTCTGTTGTTCGAGTGGGCATTACGGCGGGGGCGTCAACCCCGAACAATATTATTGAGGAGGTTCAAAATAATGTCAGAATTAAC
>JAIKWO010000036.1 GCA_024684675.1 Lachnospiraceae bacterium | reverse complement strand
TAGACCAGGATCATATGCGTGCCCGTCAGGGCAAGCTTCATATTATTGCTTTTCTTATTCATTTGCTTCCCCTCCCGCGCCGATGAGCAGTCTTCCAAGGGATACTTCATCGATGCTGTTATCAATGGTTCCCGAGCACTTGCCGTCTTTCATAATAACGATCTTATTGCAGTTTTTAACCAGTTCCACCAGATCATCCGAGATGATGATGATACCGATCCCCTTACCCGCAAGGTCGTGCAAGATCGTATGGATCTCGGACTTGGCGCCGACGTCCACGCCGACTGTCGGGCCGTCTAATATAAACAGTTTCGGATGCGTATTCAGCCATTTTGCAATAACGACTTTCTGCGCGTTACCACCGGAAAGCGTACGTACCGGCGGCTTGATCGAAGGTGTCTTGATACCGATCTCTTTGACCCAATGCTCGGTATCGCCTTCCATACCGGCGCCGTCAAGCTTTCCGCGCTTCATATACTTTTTGATCGAAGCGGCGATCGTGTTATCCAAAATGGACCGCTCCATGAAAAGACCCTGCGTCAATCTGTCTTCCGGCACGTAACCGATCTCATGCTTCATTGCATCGTTAACACTGTTAATTTCGATCTTTTTACCATTTAAAAAAATCTCGCCTTCATCAGCCGGTGCCAGACCGAACAGTGCTTCACCGATCTCACCGCGGCCGCTTCCGAGAAGACCTGTGATGCCGAGAACGTCACCTTTGTTCAATGTAAACGATACGCCCGAGAAGGCACCTTTTCTCCCAAGCTTCTCAACGCGGAGAACCTCTTCGTCGCTCTTTGCGGGCGTGTACTTGGTCTCTACAACATCATGTCCCGTCATATCCTGGGTGAAGCGCACCTGGTCATATTCATGGATATCCCCGCTGGAAATGTATTTTCCGTTTCGGAGAATGGTCAGGCGGTCCGCGATCTGATAGATCTCGTCCAGTTTATGATTGACGATCATGATGGCAATTCCTTTTGCCTTCAGGGAACGAATGATGTCCCACAGCTTTTCTACTTCACGCGCTGTCAGCGCTGTCGTAGGCTCATCTAAGATGAGCAGCTTGGCATCATTGATGATGGCTCTGCAAATTGCCACCATCTGCTTATTTGCAACAGAAAGTCGTTCCAGCTTGATGTCCGGGTCGATATTGGCACCGATCTGGTCCATCGCCTCGAGAGCGATCTTTCTGACCGATTTCCAATTTACAAATTTGGCTTTGCTTTTTAATTCGCCGTTTAATGCAATGTTTTCCGCGACTGAAAGATTCGGAAATACGGCGAAATCCTGATAGATGACCTGGATCCCTCTGTTAATGGCATCCATCGGCTTCATGTTCTTCACCTCTTCGCCATCGATCCAGATCTTTCCTTCATCCGGCTCGTGAACGCCGGAAATAGCCTTGATCAGCGTGGACTTGCCACAGCCGTTCTCACCCGCCAGACAATGAACTTCACCCTTGCGGATCTCCAAGTCTACCCCCTGCAGCGCATGTACACCGCCGAATGACTTCCTTATTCCTTCCAGTTTTAAGAAGATTTCATCTGACATAGTATGTACTCCTTAAAAAGATGGCCCCATACGGCTGGTTCGCAACCACATGGGGCTACATCTTCAAATGTAAATTTGATTCAGTTCAATTGTCTTTAGAAGTTGTACTGATCCATGTTGGACTTATCGATATCTACACGGGCATTGCCGTATAGTACTGTTCCGTCCGGAGTTAATGTCTCGTAACCCTCTACGTTGAGACCTGTAGGCTCTTCGCCTTTGAGTTTCTTGAGAGCCAGCTCGATCATTGCCTGACCTGCTTTTGCGGGATCCCATACGGAGAATGTTGCGATAACGTCCTTATCAACATAGTTCTTTGCGATGGATGTAAGGGATGTACCTACAACTGCAACCTTACCTGTAAGGCCGAGCTCGTCAACTGCCTGTGCTGCACCGACAACGTCTGTGGAAGCAGAACCTTCGATCGCTACGATGTCCGGGTTAGCCTGAAGGAGCTCTTTGGTCTGATCATAAGAAGATGTTGTGTCATCACCTGTCTCATATCTGCCGACTTTTTCCATCTTTGTGTTTGCTGCGAAATATTTATCTGCTGCATCACACCACTGGTTGTGAGATACGGAGTTCAGGTCGCCTACGAACTGGATGTACTTACCTTCGTTGTTGCAAAGCTCTGCGAGCTTCTCAGCGAAGTGTGTACCGTAATCTTCATTTACGAATGCTTCGATATCGTAGTCGAAGTACTTCGGATCCATGGAAGCAGCTTCGTGTGTGATTACAACGATACCCTGCTGACGAGCTTTCTCCAGTACAGGAGCAAGAGACTCGGAGTCGAAAGGTACTACGCAGATCGCATCCCAGTCTTCAGCGAGCATCTGCTCAACGATACCGGCCTGATCAGCGCCTTCTGCAGAGCCACGATATACATAGTCCGTACCGTTTGCATCGTTGTAAGCATTAACGCCTTCTTCCATTCTCTGGAACCAACCGATGTTGGTCATCTTCGGAACTACGGCAATCTTGTAAGAAGCTGCATCTGCGGGTGCGGATGCTTCTGCCTTAGGTGCCTCAGCCTCTGCTGCCGGCTTGTCAGCTGCGGCGCTGTCTCCCTTTGCCGGTTCAGCTGCACTGCCGCATCCGGAAAGTAAAGAAGCGGTCATTGCTGCTACAGCGAAAAGTGAAACAAGTTTTCTTTTCATAGTGATTGTTCCTCCCTCTAAAATATGTGATTGTTGGGTAACTTACGCACTAAATATCAGTAAATATTAGTGCTTATTAAGTTAACTCGAATTTAGCACTATACAGGGTGTCAGTCAACGGATTTTCACATTTTCGTGAGATGTAATAAGTATATCTTCTGAATTTTATACAAAATGACTATATCCATTTTAAAAAATTACGTTTAAAATCAAACTGTATATATGCTATTTTTAGTATTTTTACTAATAATATTAGTTATTCAAATTCTTAATAATTCAGCGAGCAATTAGTAAAAATAGACCGAAGCACGCCGAAAGCGCCTGTTTTCGTTGCTTCTTATATTTTGATATGATATGATGCCGTAGGACAAAAGGAAGGAAATACTATGACGCTCCAAGAGATCGCCACGCTGGCCGGAGTCTCTCAGGCAACCGTCTCCCTGGTTCTCAACAACAAGCCGGGAGTCGGCGCAGAAAAAAGAGAACAGATCCGGGCTCTTCTTGAAAAATATGAATATGAACCGCAACGGGCGAGCAATCCCCCTGCGATCACCAAAGGTCTTCTCTTTTTAAAATACGTCAGATCCGGACGGATCGTCGAAGAGAATACCGGTTTTATCGCAACCATTTTGGATTCGATCGGCGCCGAGTGCCAGAGAAGGAAATATCCGCTTCGCATCGAGACATCCCAGAGTGATCTGGAGGCGACCTTAAAGAACATCGATTATTCGCTTCTGGACGGAATCCTCGTACTTGGCACGGAGATGGATCCTTCCGCATTCGAGTTGCTAAGGAACATCCCGATCCCGTATATCGTGATCGATAACCGCATGCCGGATTGCCCGTGTAATGCCATCACCATGAACAATTGGGAGATGGTACACACTGCTGTTCGCGCACTTGCCGACAAGGGTTTTGAGCGGATCGGCTATTTTAAAGGCAAGTTCCCGCCGCAGAACTTTTTAGACCGCGAAGAAGGCATGGAACAGGCCTGCCGCGCATACGGCCTCACGCAGGATCCCGGCGATGTATTTGAATTAACGCCGACGCTTCTTGGTTCCTACGCCGATATGAAAGCGTATCTGGAAGCAGTCAGGAAGCTTCCGCCATGTGCGTTTGCCGATAATGACATCATCGCGCTCGGTGCCATGAAAGCTATCCTGGAGGCAGGCTACTCCATCCCGGACGATATCAGCATCATCGGTTTTGATGACATCATTTTCTCAGCAGCGAACGCACCCACCCTCTCCACCATGCAGGTAGCAAAGGAGACGATCGGCGAGCAGGCGGTTCGCACACTGGTTAGCAACATCAACAACCCCGACCTCATGTACTGCAAGCAGTTCATCGGCGGCACACTGATCCTTCGGGAGAGCACGAAATAAGACCATTTGCAAACCATATATCAAGACATGAAAAAAGCTGCGCATGTGCACAGCTTTTTTCATTTATAAACGAGCGGGACGATAAGCCGGGTTATGTCGTTGGGGAATCATCTATCTAGGATGATCGTTGCCGATCACCTCAAGCGACCT
>JAIKWO010000035.1 GCA_024684675.1 Lachnospiraceae bacterium | reverse complement strand
TTTTTTAAGTGACTGTACATGAATGACTCCTGTTTCAGAAAAAATCACGGTCCACCGAGTCTCGATGGACCGTGATGAAAATACTAATCCGAATCGTTATTCAGAAACGATCATCTTGCGGAGATCACATCTCCAAAGCTGCCAACACCGCGGATTGCAAGTGCTTCTGCCTGATACTGTGCAGCGTTCGGACCGTCTAACTGCTTGAAGCAATCGTACAGCGTCTTGTGGCTGCCGTCAGGATTGGAAAGACCTACAGCAAGACCCTGTGCAAGGGAAGCTGCATTGTCAAGCTCCTGTGCGACGAAGAACGCATCAACGTGCTGGTTCATCATAGCTGCCTGATAGCCGAGAACAAGTGCCGCTCTCGCATTTGCTTCACCCTGGGATGTGGTATAACCACAGCCTGCGATAATGGAACGAACCTGTCCGTTCGGAGCAAGCATCTCAGGTCTTGAGAAGAAATCTGTTACAACTTCGAAGTTGGACATGGAAACGAATGCCGTGTTCGGGCTGTGTGTCATCAGACCTTTGAACTGGCTGTTCCAATCTGTCGCCCATGTAAGCGGTACAGGATACGGATGTGTCATAAGACCCCAGTCGATGTTACCGGATGCAGATGTAACTGCATTGAAGGTAGCGTCAAAATCTTTGCCATCCCAACCGTCGTGGCTGAATACACCCTTCGGGTTACGATCCCACTGATGCTCTGTACAAATGTAGATACGAGCATTTGCGTTCTTGGACTTGATACCGTTGTAGAAAATACGGAAACCTTCCATGTATTCCTGGCAGTAAGCTGTCAGATCACCGATGTTTACGTAGTTCCACTGATCTTTGATGTTAACTTCGTTGCCGACTACCCAGTTGTCAACCTTGCCATGTGCGCCGCTGTAACGCTCGCCGAGGAACGCTGCGATTGCTGCAAGTGTCTCTGTACCGGATGCATCAGCTGTGTTGTACATGTAGCAAGGACATGCAACGCCTCTGGAAAGAGGATGTACAAGCTGAGGAGAACGTCCCGCAAATTCCTGGCCGTTAATGAGGCACATGGTTACGGAGCATCCGCCGGAGTTGTAAGTGCTGATGATGTTGTCGTATTCTGCAACGCAAAGGCCATTGAACTGATAGTTCTTGCCGTTGTAGTTGTAGTTGATCGTCGGATAAGCGCCGTTCTCGGTCGGTCCAAGAAGACGTCCTACATAAATGTTGTAAAGAACCTGCTTAACGCCAAGATCCTGGAACTCACGGGAATTCAGCTTCTCGGGAGCTGTCAGAAGGCCATTCTTACCTCTGCCGTCAAGTCTGCCCGCTGTGTGGGTAGCAACAGCTTCAGGGTTGGTAATGTAATTACCGGGGTTTAACTTAACAAAAGCGCCGCCTCTCTTCGCACATACATAAAACTTGGAGTACAAACGGGAATTTGCACTGTTCAGATTAAGCGGTGTGGTAAAAGAAGCGTTCGGGCCTGCCGGTGCGGTAGCCAGCGGCTCAGTTGTGATCGCGTCCGAATAGATCGGCTCTGCGAACAGATAGAGCGTGCCGTCTTCACTGCTCGGTGCGCCCGTTGCGGATGCATTGATCACTACATTGCTTCCGCTGATCGCTGCATTTACGTTCATTGCGTCGGCTGCCAAAGCATCTGTCTCACCAACGCCTGCACCTACAAGAAATGCCGTTGTGAACAGTGCTGCGACTGCCATTGAAATTAACTTTTTCAATCTCATCTTTGTCTCCTTTCGTCGATGTTTCAAAAAAGATAATCGTGAAATCAGTTTACCATAATAATCACGCTGTTTGCAATACATTTCGCTTTGTCCCGTTTTCTGTTATACTGACAATTGTTTAATAAGGAGACACAATATGGCATTTGACGGTATCACCATTTCATGCATCGTAAAAGAACTATCGGACGCCCTTACAGGCGGACGCATCTATAAGATCGCACAGCCGGAAAGCGACGCGCTCGTTCTGACGGTGCGCAGGGAAAAGGATCAGGCAAAGCTCCTTCTCTCCGCGAACGCTTCTCTTCCGCTTATCTACATGACAGACAGAAGTTATGTTAACCCCATGACAGCGCCCGGTTTCTGCATGCTACTTCGAAAACATTTATCAAACGGAAGGATCATCTCCATTACGCAGCCCGGTCTTGAACGTATCGTACGCATCCGCATCCAGCATCTCGACGAGATGGGCGATCTCAAAGAAAAATCCCTCCTTATCGAAATCATGGGCAAACACAGCAACATCATTTTCATAGACGAGAACGAAAAAATCATTGATAGTATCAAGCACATCTCCGGACTTGTAAGTTCCGTGCGCGAGGTACTCCCAGGACGCGACTATTTTATCCCGCAAACGCAGGATAAGATCGATCCCCTCCTTACTGACAACGCCGCGTCTCTTCTTATAGCAAATGCAAAGCCGGCAGATCCTGTTTACAAAGCACTCTATACAACCTATACAGGCATTTCACCCTGCATCGCGCAGGAACTCTGCCACCGGGCAAATGTCGACAGTTCTCTTCCGTTAGGTACCCTGTCCGAGGCAGATCTCCATGCTATTGAGAAAAACTTCGCCGCCCTGATCGATAACGTAAAAGCCGGCACATTTTCTCCGAATATCGTCTTCGAAAATCGCGCGCCCCGCGAATATGCGGCTGTCACGCTCACAATGTATGAGGATGATGTGCGCAAGGACTACGATTCTGTCTCAGCACTTCTGGAAGCCTATTATGCAGAAAAGGATGCCGTAACGCGCATCCGTCAGAAATCGACAGACCTTCGTAAGATCGTTTCAACGCATTTGGAACGCAACATCAAAAAGTATGATCTGCAGATCAGGCAACTTGCGGATACCGAAAAGCGCGATACCTACAAAATATACGGAGAGTTGCTCCACACATACGGTTACAGCGCAAAACCGGGAGATCGCTCCCTGACATGCGATAACTACTACACCGGTGAAAAGGTGACCATCCCGCTTGATAATACCCTGACGCCTGCCGAAAACGCGCAGCGTTATTTTGACAAATACGGAAAAATGAAGCGAACCAATGAGGCTCTGACGGAATTGACCAAAGAAGTCAAAAGCGAGATTGATCATCTTGAATCTGTCATGACATCTCTTGATATCGCTGAAAAGGAAGACGACCTTACGCAGATCAAAGAAGAACTTATACAGACCGGCTATATACGGAGAAAAGGCGGCTCCAAGAAAGCAAAGCTGACCGGCAAGCCACTTCACTTCCGCGACGCCGACGGATACGATTTTTATGTCGGAAAGAACAATTTCCAGAACGATGAGCTGACCTTCGGCTTTGCGACCGGCGGAGACTGGTGGTTCCACGCCAAGCACGCGCCGGGAAGCCATGTGATCTTAAAGAACCCCTATGTCGGCAGGGACGGGACAAAAGAACTTCCCGATCACGTCTTTGAGGAAGCGGCCGCACTTGCCGCCTACTATTCCAAGATCAAAGATCAGCCTAAGGTCGAGGTCGACTATACGATCAAAAAGAACGTCAAAAAACCCGGTGGCGGTGCACCGGGCTTCGTAGTCTACTATACGAACTACTCTATGGCGATCGCTCCCACAATTGATGGGCTTACGCAGGTGGAGTGATCATCATATTCTTTATGCTTCTTCGTAGGGAGGCAGATCGGATGTGCAATGCGGGCACTTCGTTGCCTCAATGCTGACTGTCTCCTTACAGAACGGGCATTCTCTCGTCGTAACAGCTTCTTCCTCTTCTTCCTTTGCAAGCATCTTTGAAATGATCTTCACAAGCATAAAGATTACCGCCGCGATGATCAGGAAATTGATGATTGCCGAAATGAATGCACCATAATTGAGTGTTGCGGCATTCTCTCCTTCACCAAGCGTCACGCAAAGTGATGTGAAATCAAGACCACCTGTGAAAAGCGATACAATCGGCATGATGATATCATCCACAAGCGATGTGACGATCGCAGAAAAAGCACCGCCGATCATAACGCCGACAGCCAGATTCATCACATTACCACGATTGATAAAGTCTTTAAACTCCTGCCACAATTTCTTCGGTGCTTCCGGGATCTTACCCTCTTTGTTCTCTCCCATCTTATACTCCTCCTTATTGTTTATGAATTATATTGCGAATGAAGCCGCGCAATAAACGCCCGTGCACGCTCCATTACCGTCTCGTTACCTATTAGCCGCACCTTGTCGCCGAGCGCGAAGATCCATCCGAGAAAATGATCACTGAGTGCCACTTTCAGATGAACCCGCGAATGCGTCTCATCGATCGGGACCATCCGAACGCCTTGACCAAACCGGTCAAAGAAGATCCCGCACATTTCATTCTCAATCTCTACATCTACGTTCTCCTCATCGCCGCCAAACATCGCAAAGCTTTTCTTGGCATAGTCAGCCGCATTCCACTTCGCAAAATGCGCTTTGCCAACGCGCGCATCATCCGTCATCTCAATCTTCAGCATCTTGTCAACGCGATAATGCTTGATACAGTCCGCCAATGCATCGAATCCGACAAGATAGTAATTCTCATCATCCCAGACAAGCGCCCACGGGCTGATCTGATAAAACGCGCCGCCACGTTTCAGCTCCTGCTCGCCGCGGATGTTCCACTTAAAATACTGAAAACGGATCTGCTTATTCATCGCGATCGCGTTATGGATCGTATCAACCGAATAGTAGATACTTTCGTTCATGGTTTTGATGCGATCCTGCACAAACACCTGACGTTGCAATTGCTTGGCTTCGTACTCGCTGCAATAGTTTTCAAGCTTTCGGATCAATTCCTTCGATTTGCGCACCGTAATGAACTTGGATGATTGGATCGCATCAACGAGAAGCTTTAATTCCGGCA
>JAIKWO010000034.1 GCA_024684675.1 Lachnospiraceae bacterium | reverse complement strand
CCTTTGCGACCTTCTCCTGCTTTGCCGTTTGTTTTGCCTGGAAAAGCTGCTGTACCTGATTATAAGCCTCGATACGCATGTGTATTCCTCCTTCCATGGATGATACTATCGCTTTTTCCTATTAAGTTTATCGGAGAAAATTGAAAGAACTTTAGGTCTTTTTTCATTTTTTCGTGATTTTTTTGCATTGATTTTTGTAATGTCATTTCCACGCTCCTATGATATGATATATAAAGCGTAAAAGAAAGATATGAGGCGGCTATGCTAAGAGAATTGGAATATCCGTTTGACGCGGAATCGATCCTGACCAAGAAGAAAAGCATAAAGAAAACGCTCCTTGCAGACGGCAGTAAGCGGACCGGCAAGAAGATTGCGATTCTGGGCGGCTTTACGACAGCGGCGATCAGGCAGGTAATGGAGCTCTTCTTATTAAATCAGGGCATTGAGCCCTCCTTCTACGAAAGCGAATACGATCAGTACTATCAGGATGCGGTTTTTGACAACCCGGAGCTTGCCGTGTTTGCGCCGGATGTGATCTATGTCTGTACATCCAACCGCAATATTACGACGTACCCCGCAATGCGGGACAGTGCGGCCTACGTGGATACTCTTTTGGATAACGAGATGCATAAGTTTACGTCCGTTTGGGATAATCTCACTTCCAGATACCGTTGTCCCATCATCCAGAACAATTTTGAGATGCCGTTCTATCGCCTGATGGGCAATAAAGATGCCTCAGACATCCACGGCAAGGTCAATTTTCTCACAAGACTGAACCTGAAGTTTTATGAGTACGCGCAAACGCATGAAAACTTCTATATCTGCGACTTAAACTATATCTCGGCGGACTATGGACTGAAGAAGTGGTCTGATCCGTTTTATTACCATATGTATAAGTATGCATTGAACATCAATGCGGTTCCGTATCTGTCGTTCAATGTTTCCAATATCATCAAGTCGCTCTTTGGCAAGAACAAGAAGGGCTTCGTGCTCGATCTTGACAACACGCTCTGGGGCGGTGTGATCGGTGATGACGGTGTCGACAACATCGTGATCGGTCCGGAAGAATCCGAAGGACAGGTTTATTCAGAGTTCCAGCGCTATTTAAAAGAGCACAAGGATCTCGGTGTGATCTTAAATGTGGATTCGAAGAACGATGAAAGTAATGCGCTTGCAGGTCTTAAGCACCCTGACAGCGAGCTTGCGCCGGATGATTTTATCATGATCAAGGCCAACTGGGATCCCAAAGACAAGAACTTTTCAGAGATCGCATCAAGCTTAAACCTGCTTCCGGAAAGCCTTCTTTTTGTGGACGATAATCCCGCAGAGCGCCATATCGTAAGAGAACAGCTTCCGGGCGTCGTTGCGCCTGAGATCGGTGAAGTGCATGAGTACATTCAAAACATTGACCGCGGGGGATACTTTGAAGTCACAACGCTCTCCGCGGATGATGCAAAGCGCAATGACATGTACAAAGAGAACGCCGCGCGCGCACAGCTCGAGGCAAGCTTTACCGATTATCGCGACTATCTTCTCTCGCTTGAGATGAAGGGGATCATTAGACCGTTTGAGCCCGCATACATGGCGCGGATCGCACAGCTTACCAACAAGAGCAACCAGTTCAACTTAACAACGAAGCGCTATACACAGGCAGAGATCGAAGAGGCGGCAGCGGATCCTTCCTATATCACGCTTTACGGTAAGCTCACGGACCGCTTTGGTGACAATGGTGTCGTATCGGTCGTGATCGGCCACCTCGCCGGCGGCGAATGCCTCATCGATCTCTGGCTCATGAGCTGCCGCGTCTTAAAGCGCGACATGGAATTCGCCATGATGGATACTCTTGTAAAAAGATGCCTTGCGAAGGGCGTCAACAAGATCAGAGGCTTCTACTACCCGACCGCAAAGAATGCCATGGTAAGAGACTTCTACGGCCTGCAGGGTTTTACCAAAATTTCCGAAGATGCTGACGGCAACACCGTGTGGGAGCTCGACCTGAAAGAGGACTATACACAGAAGAATACAGT
The DNA here is from genome assembly GCA_024684675.1 of Lachnospiraceae bacterium. Taxonomy (GTDB): domain Bacteria; phylum Bacillota; class Clostridia; order Lachnospirales; family Lachnospiraceae; genus VSOB01. The sequence continues at coordinate 670 of JAIKWO010000034.1, read as the reverse complement.
GATCACTGTGGAGGAATAATCATAAATGACAAGAGAAGAAGTATTTGAAAAGTTAAACGACGTATTTCGCGACGTTTTTGATGATGAAGAGATCTGTGTGACAGATACAACGACAGCGGATGATATTGAGGATTGGGATTCACTCGAGCACATCAATCTGATGGCCGCGGTTGAAAACTGCTTCGGTATCAAATTCAACATGGGCGAAGTCAACAACTTTAAGAACGTCGGCGAGATGGCGGACGTGATCTTAAAGCGGATTTGATCGAGATCTGACTCTAATGGATATTACTTCAGTTACCTATCTTATTTTTGTGGCAGTCAGCCTGCTTTTCTACTGGCATATGCCCACAAGGTGGCAATGGCGGATCCTTCTTTTGGACAACGTCATCTTCTATCTTTGGGATAACAGTGCAGCCTATACGGGGCTGTATCTTCTCGTCAGCGTCTTAAGCGTATGGCTGTCCACAAACTTTTTTCAAAAAACAGAAAGTGAACCTAAGAAAAAGGCGGCACTGATCGGAACGATCCTGATCAATGCAGGCCTTTTGGCGGTTTTAAAGTACACCAATCTGGTTCTGAATACGATCAACTATCTCAGTAGACGCGCGGAGGGTGAGCAGATCCCTCTCGTTTCCTGGGCCGCATCGCTCGGGATCAGTTTCTATAC
>JAIKWO010000025.1 GCA_024684675.1 Lachnospiraceae bacterium | reverse complement strand
GGACGATTATGCTTATTGCGATTGGTATAGTGATATACTTTGTTATACAGTACTTTTTTTATGTCTTCTAAAGGGACCATCATCGCTTTTTAATAAAGACATATGAGATTTCAGATCCACGTATTCGCAAGGAAGTGACAGTTGTTGTTCTTTCCGATTTGCATAACCACTCCTACGGAGTAGGCAATACCGATCTTGCAAATGCCGTTCGAGCGATCCGACCGGATCTTGTTTTATCCACCGGAGACCTGTATACGTCCAAGAATGGACTTGGGTATCAGCATGCGATCGATCTTTTGACGGATCTCTCAAAAGATTATAAGATCTATACGATCAACGGGAACCATGAGCATAAAACAGCTGTGGAGTCGGACTGGTTCGGTAATCTGTATGAGTCATACTGCAACAAGATCACGGAACTCGGTGTGACGAATATCGTGAATGGTAACATATCGTTCCCTGAATATGGGATAACGCTTTACGGTTTGCAGATCGGACGTGAATTCTTTAAGCATTTTTACAATGAGAAGATGGCGGATTCATATGTCGGTAACCAGATGTGCGATGCAAAGCCGCTTGGGTCTGATACCTACAATATTCTGCTTGCTCACAATCCGCTGTATTATCCCAATTATGCCAAATGGGGTGCTGATCTGACGCTTTGCGGCCACATGCACGGTGGTATTATTAGGCTTCCGGTTTTCGGGGGATGCGTATCGCCCACAGTGGCACTTTTTCCCAAATATGATTTCGGGCTGTTTCGATTTGATAAGAATTCGGGAAAAGTCATTAAAGATCCGGGCAATACGATTACAGGCGGACAGAATATGATCTTGAGTGCCGGTCTTGGCACGCACACCATACCTATTCGCATGTGGAATCCGGGCGAAGTTGTAGTATTGAAATTACAAGGAAACAAAAATGGCACTGAACGTTAAATTACAGGCTTTTGAAGGGCCGCTCGATCTTTTGCTTCATCTGATCGATAAGAACAAAGTGGATATTTACGATATTCCCATCGTCACGATTACAGAGCAGTATTTGGATTATGTGAGACAGATGGAGACGGAAGATATGAATGTCATGAGCGAATTTCTTGTCATGGCTGCAACGTTGATCGATATCAAATGCAAAATGCTTCTTCCGGCCGAAGTCAATGAGGAAGGCGAAGAAGAGGATCCGAGAGCGGAACTAGTTGAGAAGTTGCTTGAATACAAAATGTATAAATACATGTCGTTTGAACTGCGGGATCGCCAGATTGATGCGCAGAAGACTTTTTTCAAAAGTTCGACCATGCCCAAGGAGATTACGGACTATACCGCGCCGATTGATTACGAGGATCTGATCGGGGATCTGACGCTCGCAAAGCTGCATTCCATCTTTAAGGATGCGGTGAAGCGCCAAAATGACCGCGTTGATCCGATCCGTAACACGTTCGGCAACATCGAAAAGGAAGAGATTGACCTTGAGGCGAAGGAGGCGTATATTCGTGCGTTTATCCAGAGCCATCGGGAATTCAGTTTTCGAAAGCTTCTGGAACTTGGCAGGAACAAGATGGAGATCATCATTACGTTCCTGATCGTTTTGGAATTGATCAAGATCGGACAGATCACGATCCGCCAGAATGCGATTTTTGACGATATCACGGTTACATCAAATGTAGCTGCTTAAGGAGAAGATGGACTTGGATAAGAATCAGATCAAAGGGGCGATGGAGGCGATCCTTTTTACAATGGGAGAAGCCGTAGAGGCTTCGCGCCTTGCGACCGTTCTCGAAATCAGTATAGAGGAAGTACGCGAAGCGGCCGCGGAATTGATCGCATCGTATGAAACATCAGAGCGCGGCATGTCGATTATTGAACTGGAAGATGCGTATCAGATGTGCACCAAGGGCGACTACTATGAGTATCTTGTTAAGATCGGACGAACGCCCAAGAAATATGTTTTGACTGATGCTCTCTTGGAAACGCTTTCGATCATCGCATATAAGCAACCGCTTACCAGAGGTGAAGTGGAGCGTATTCGAGGCGTGAACAGCGATCATGCGGTCAGCAGGCTTGTAGAGCTTGGGCTGGTTGAAGAAGTCGGCCGAATGGATGCGCCCGGTAAACCGATGCTTTTTGGCACAACAGAAGAGTTCCTTCGCAGCTTTGGCGTCAAATCGCTTGATGAACTGCCCGAATTAAAGGTTGAGCAGATTGAAGATTTCAGACAGCAGGCGGAGAAAGAAGCACAACTCAAGCTCGATATTTGATATTGTTGTTTCTATGTAAAAAGGATGCGAAAAGCATCCTTTTTTTGTATAAATAATTTACAGGATGCATGATAAAAATATGGTAAAATGCATTTTTGGCGGGAATTATGTCTAGGCAGACCATATGATTTATGCTAAAATACTTAAAGTGCGAAATTTGGGGTTTTTTACCTCTTTCGATACAGTACTACAAATCTCATTATATATGGAGGGCTGATAAAATGAGTAACACTTCGCAAGCGAGCCAGAGAATCACTGCTCTGCTCGATGAAAACAGTTTCGTTGAAATCGGCGCGCGCGTTACGGCGAGAGCGACTGATTTTAATCTGAAACAGACAGAGACTCCTTCTGACGGCGTTGTGACCGGATACGGAGTCATTGACGGCAATCTTGTGTATGTTTACAGCCAGGACGCTTCCGTTTTGGGTGGCAGCATCGGCGAGATGCACGCAAAAAAAATCACAAACCTCTATGATCTGGCTCTGAAAGTGGGCGCACCGGT
>JAIKWO010000188.1 GCA_024684675.1 Lachnospiraceae bacterium | reverse complement strand
TTCCTGGGCTTCCTTCACTTCGAGACCGCTCAATTCGTTCAGTCTCTCTGCGAGAGATTTGGTAAATCCGGAGGGCATATGCTGTACGAGAACAACCGGACAGGAAAGCTTCTTCGGAATACCCGCCATAACGGTCTGAAGTGCTTTCGGTCCACCGGTCGAGCTTGCCACCGCAACGATCCTCTTCTTGTCAGAGAAGGATGCGTGCTTCGTTACAAGCTCCGTCACCTTGCGAACGGTCGCCGTATCCACCGGCTTCAAACTTGAATAATCCGGTGGCTTCGACAATGCCACGGCTTTCAGGATCCGCAAAAATTCTTCCGTAAAAGAACCTTCACGAAGCTGCGTAGCCATCTGCGGCTTGTGAATAAAATCGATCGCTCCCAGATCCAGCGCTTCCATGGTGACCTGGGCACCGTCCATTGTATCGGTGCTCGCCATCATGACGCGTACGGAGATCTTGCGCTTACGAAGCTCACGCAGAAGCTCGATTCCGTTCATCTTGGGCATGTTCACGTCCAGGACTACTGCATCATATGTATTTTTGCTCAAGAGGTCGAGCGCTTCCAGGCCGTTCGTTGCACGGTCAGCAACCTGGAATTCACTATCTGTGTCGATTATATCACAGATCACTCTTCTCATGAGTGCTGAGTCATCAACCACAAGAATTTTTTTCATCAAATTAGTCTTCCTTTACATTCTTTCTGGTTATTCGTTCCTGTTCAAAAAATATATCTGACAATTCAATCACCCATCTTCGCTAGTTCGTTTTCTTGCCGGTTACGATGTGTGAAAAGAATGCTGCCATTCCACGCAGTTTTAACTCTTTATTCATTTCTTTGTTCATCAGGATCGACGCGATCCGCTCGAATGCGATCGCACTCTTCGCACGCGGGTTGGACAGAGACACCGGCGTCTGCTGCATAACGGCCTTGGAAAGCTGGCTGTCATACGGGATCGCACCGAGATACTGGATCGGCAGCTTTAAGTATCTGGAAACCACCGCATTCAGTTTGTTAAAAAGGTTCCTGCCCTCATCCGGCTCATCCACCCGGTTTGCGAGCACCTTGATCTGCGAATCCTCCCGCTTAAAGCGCGGATGTCTGTTGAGCGCTTTCAAAAGAGAATACGAATCAGTGATCGAAGTCGGCTCCGGTGTCGTCACAAGCAGGATCTCGCCGCTTGCTACCAGGAACTCCAGTACCGCATCGGAGATGCCTGCACCGGTGTCCACGATGATCACATCCGCCACCGCATCAAGCTCCGCGAGGTTCTGGATGATATAGATCAAATATTCTCTGCTTAGATTGGAAAGCCCCACGATGCCGCTGCCGCCGGAAATAAAACCGACATCCCCCGGCCCCCATGTGATGATCTCCCGAATGTTCTTGCCCTGATAGATGAGATCACACAGGTTGTGTTTGGGTACGGTACCGAACATGATCTCAATATTGGCAAGTCCGAAATCCGCATCCAGAATGATCACGCGCTGTCCAAGTCTCTTCAGCTGGATCGCCAAGTTGATCGATGTATTTGATTTGCCGACGCCTCCCTTGCCGCTTGTAACCGTAATGACACGGGCAAGCGGACGCGGAGCGGGGTTGCTGTTCGCTTTTACGATATTGCGTAACTGTTCTGCCTGATCCATGTAAAAATTCCTGCCTTACTGTTTCCCCCCAAGGAGCTGTTTCACCGTTTTCTGCGGATTAAAGTTCTCGATGTCATCCGGCACGTTCTGGCCGCATGTCACGTAGGAAAGCGGCGCTCCCGTATGGAGCTTTAAGTTGAGCAGATTGCCGAGTGTCGTCGTCTCGTCGAGTTTGGTGAAGATCAATTTATAATCCGTGATGCCAAGATAGGTATCCGCGATATTGACAAGATCACGGTACTTGGTCGTCGCGCTGACAACAAGGAAGACTTCCTTCTCCGCCTTGCCGTCCAGAGAGTGGATAAACTGGCTCATGTTCTCTCGCTGGGATTCGTTATTGTGCGAATGTCCGGCCGTATCCACCAGAATATAGTCGTAGTCAGTGAACTCCTGCATCATCTGTTCCACTTCTTCCACGGAATAGATCACGCGGAACGGAACCTCCAGGATGTTCGCATAGGTGCGAAGCTGCTCTGCTGCTGCGATACGATAGGTATCCGCCGTCAGGAGTGCAACACGCTTCTTTTCATTTACGCAAAAACGTGATGCGATCTTCGCGATCGTCGTTGTCTTGCCGACACCTGTCGGGCCGACGAAAAAGACAACCTTCGGGCCTTCGGAGGCCGGTGTGATTATCGAAGGCTTCTCAAACTTGAGAATCATCTTCTGATATACGTTGGAAAGCACATAGTCGATCGGCGAATTCGATTTGCTGTTCTTCTCGATCTCGTCTATGATCTGATTCGCGTACTTCTCGTTGACCTCATTTTCGATCATCGTATTGTATAGAAGCTGGATGAACGCCAGCGTCTCATCGTTTTCTTCCTTGCCCTTGTTCTCTTCTTCGGGCTCTTCCCCCTCTGCGGCGGGCTGGATCTGCTTCTCCAGAAGATTCTGGAGATTGTCCAGACGCGCTTCGATCGCCTTCTCGGCAGGCTCCTTTTTCTCTTCGGGAATGATGTCCTCTTCTTTCGGGATCGTACGGTCTACAAGGCTCTCGGGAATGAGCGGTTCACGCTTTGCCTGCTGACCCGCGAGTTGAAGGCGCTGCGTACCTGTCAGAACCGGGGGCTTTGCAGCTTCCTGCGGCTTTGCCGGCGCCGATGTGAGCGTGGGCGCACTTTTTTCCGCGTCCTCTTCGAGCGCGACCGTGATCTCTACCAATGCAGGCTTAAAGATGCGAAAAAAACCCTTCTTCTTCATGTTGCGAACGTTCATGATCACAACGCTCTGTCCGAGTTCTCTCTTGGCGGCCTCCACTGCTTCCGCTTCGGTTTTTGCTTGAAATTTCTTGATTATCATTATGCTGTCACCATTCCAACAGATTGTAGTTCAACATTCGAATCGACTTCATTGTAGGAGATCACAATGAGGTCCTTAATATAGTCTTCCGTAAGCCTGCGGAAATATACACGCACGATCGGAGAGGTGATGATGATCGGATTCTTGCCGAGCTCTTCAAGCTTTTTGATCTCTGTCTCGACGGAAGATACGATCTTCTTGGTCCGTTCAGGGTCAAGCGTTAAGTATGCGCCCTGCTCGGTCTGCTTGACTGATCCCATGATCTCCTGCTCGATCTTGGGGTCAAGCGTCACGACGCTCGTCGTTTCGTTCGCCGGGAAAAATTTGCCGGAGATCGCACGTTTAAGCGCCTGCCTTGTATATTCGGTCAAAATATCAGTATCCCGCGTAGTCGGCGCATAATCGGCAAGTGTCTCGAAGATCGTCTGCAGATCTCGGATCGATACACCCTCTTTTAAGAGGTTCTGCAGCACCTTCTGGATCTCGCCGAGGCCAAGAAGCTTCGGAACAAGCTCTTCCACGAGAACCGGGTTGGATTCTTTGAGGTTGTTGACAAGGTTCTGCACATCCTGCCTGGAGAGGAGCTCTGCGATGTGCTGACGAATGATCTCCGTCAAGTGCGTTGCAATGATCGACGGCGGATCAACAACTGTATAGCCGACACTTTCGGCACGTTCACGCTGATTCTCCGTAATCCAGATCGCAGGCAGATGGAAGGACGGCTCATACGCCGGAATACCGGTGATCTCCTCCTCCACATAGCCCGGGTTCATCGCCATATAGTGATCAAACAGGATCTCGCCTTCGCTGACCTGAATGCCTTTGATCTTGATAATATACTGGTTCGGATTGAGCTGAATGTTGTCACGAAGTCTGATGATCGGTACAACGCAGCCAAGTTCCAAAGCAACCTGCCGTCTGATCATAACGACACGGTCCAACAGATCGCCGCCCTGGTTGACATCGGCAAGCGGAATGATGCCGTATCCGAATTCGAGCTCGATCGGGTCAACATTAAGGAGCGAAGTAACATTCTCGGGCTGGCGGATTTCCTCCGCGGCGCGCTCCTCCTCTTCCACCTTTGCCTCCGTCCCGGCAGTCTCGATGGTGCCGGAGATCACACGGCCGACAATGATAAAAGAAAAGCCGAGAATTAAGAAAATAACGGCATTAAGCGGCGTTACAAGGCCAAGACCGACGATGATGCCGCCGACCAGATACAGAACCTTGGGTACGCCGAACATCTGTCTGACGAGGACTGTACCGAAGTCGAGCTGCTTGGAGCCCTTGGTAACCAGAATACCGGTTGATAACGAGATCAGAAGCGACGGAATCTGGCTGACAAGGCCGTCACCGATCGTCAGAATCGCGTATTTGTCGAGTGCCGCACCGACATCCATGCCACCGCGGAATACGCCCATACAGATTCCGCCGATGATGTTGATGGCTGTGATCAAAAGACCTGCCGCAGCATCTCCCTTTACGTACTTCACGGCACCGTCCATGGAACCGAAGAAGCTGGATTCTTCCTGAATCTTGTCACGAAGGCGCTTTGCTTCAGCGTCGTCGATGGCGCCGGTATTTAAATCCGCATCGATCGCCATCTGCTTACCGGGCATCGCATCAAGTGTAAATCTGGCCGTTACTTCAGCGACACGCTCGGAACCTTTATTGATGACCATGAACTGGATGATGATCAAAATAACGAAAACGATAACACCGACAACCAGGTCGCCACCGCCGACATAGGAACCGAACGTTGCAACGACGTTTCCGGGATCACCGGTCGTCAGGATCAGTCTGGTAGACGATACATTCAGCGCGATCCTGAAGATCGTCGTGAACAGAAGGATCGTCGGGAAGAAGGACATCTCCAGAACGTCCCCTGCAAACATGCAGCCGAACATGATCGTAAACGCAACTGCGATATTGATCGCAAGAAGCACATCCAGAAGAAGGGAAGGAATCGGAACGATCAGCATGATAAACGCCGCAAGAACGTATCCTACAACGCCTATATCGGCTTTATGCAGCGTCATGTGCTTTCCTTCCTTTCCGAATCATTTATATCCTGCCTTGCATCTGGTATACCATCGCAAGGACTTCGGCAACTGCCTGATACAGCTCCGGCGGCACCATTTCTCCGATCTCCACGTTGGCATAAAGCATACGTGCGAGCGGCTTATTTTCTACGATCTCAACGCCATTCTCACGCGCGACCTCTTTGATCCTCTGCGCGAGAATGTCTGCACCTTTTGCGATCACAACGGGAGCGGGATTTTCATCCGCATCGTACCGAAGCGCCACCGCAAAGTGCGTCGGGTTGGTGATAACGACATCCGCCTTCGGGATATCCTGCATCATTCTCCGCCTCGATGCTTCACGCATCTTCTGACGGATCTTGCCCTTGATCTGAGGATCACCTTCGGTGTTCTTCATCTCGTCCTTGACTTCCTGCTTGGTCATCTTCATGTCTTCATTGAACTTATGCTTTGTATAAAGCCTGTCCAGGAAGGCGATCACGATGTAGATGGCCGAGATCTTGATCCCCATATTGATCACAGTCTCACCGATGAATGCCATTGCACGCATCAGCGACATATCATACAAGAGATAGATCGCACCGATATCCTCTTTTAAGGTTTGATAGACCACATAGACGATCAGTGAAATCTTTAAAAACGCTTTTAAAAGCTCAACAAGCGATCTGGGCGAAATGATCTTCTTAAAGCCCGAAATCGGATTCATCTTGCCAAGCTTGGGCTTCATCGGCTCAAATGTAACATGCCACTTGACCTGCACATAATCGGCAATAAAAGCTGCCAGAAAGCCGACTGCCAGAAAAGGAGCCAGAACGAGCAGCGTCCTGAGCAATCCGTTTCTGAAAAAAGTAAGAAAGAGCGCATGCGGTGTGGTGCCGTCCTGCATGGTCGTTGCTTCCACGATCCGGTTATAGTAAGCATGGAAGAGCTCTAACAGTGTCGTTCCGACCCAACCGATCGTAACTTTTAATACCACAAAAAGACACAAAAGGCTTGCTGCAAGGTTCACTTCTCTTGACTTGGCGACCTGCCCTTTATGCCTGGCATCCTGCAAACGCTTTGGCGTTGCGTTTTCGGTTTTCTCACCGCCCGGTCCATCCTTGGCAAAGAACTGGAGGTTGTACTTTAACATTACAGCATCCCCTCCATGACCTGTGAAACAAGTTTTTTCATCTGGACCATGATAAAGTCCGTGGCTCCCGGAAGGATCGCCACTGTGAGAAAAAGTGTCGCAAGCCCAAATAGGAGCTTGATCTGAATACCGACCGCAAACATATTAAGCTGCGGCGCAACTTTTGCCAAAATACCGAGTACCACGTTCACGATCATGATGACGCAGAAGATCGGCAGGCTGATCCGAAATCCGATGATCAGGTAATCCGCCAGAAACGCTGTCAGCGCATTCAGCAATTTATCCTGATTGAAAACCGCGCCGCCCACCGGGATCAGCCTGTAGGTGTCGGCGAGTGCTCTTATCAAAAACTGGTACAAACCGCTGACCAGCATAATCAGCATCGAAAAATAGTGCAGGTAGATACCTGTGATACTGGTATTCTCCCTGGTCGTCGGATCCATCATGGACATCATCGAAAGACCGATGTTCATATCGATGTTACGGCCTGCGAAGTTCATGATCTGCATGCAGATCTGGGCGCTGTAGCCAACGAGGATACCGACCGTCATCTCCTTGATGACAAGTACGCTGTAGCCGAGTACCGTTTGGTATTCCATCGGTGCGTGCGGCAGATCGAGACGGTACAGAAGGATCGCAATGAAAACGCCGAGCGCCACGCGTACCCTCCTGGGCGTTCCGGTCATTGAGAAAAAAGGCGCGGCAAAAATGAACGACGTGACCCGCATTAAAACAAGCAGGAAAAATTCCAGTTCGACCATGGAAAAAGTGTAATCGATCATATTGCTACCTTATGTACGCGCTGAAATTCGACCAAAGATCCGTCATATATGTCGTAAGCTGCGTAAGTAACCAGTTGCCCATCAGCATCAGTGCAAGAAAAATACTGATGATCTTGGGAACAAATGTCAGCGTTTGCTCCTGGATCGACGTCGCCGTCTGAAAAATGCTGACGATCAGGCCGACAGTCAATGACACCAGAAGAACCGGCGCCGACGCCTTAATAATGAGAAAAAGTGCATCACGCGCAATATCCGTTATTACATCTACGGTCACTTCTTCTCACCCTCTTTCTAGTAAAATGTCTTCACAACGTTGCCGATGATCAGTGTCCAACCGTCCGCCAGAACGAAAAGCAGGATCTTGATCGGCAGCGAGATCGTAGTCGGCGGTAACATCATCATACCCATACTCATCAGGATCGATGCCACCACCATGTCTATGACTATAAACGGAATATAGATCAGAAAACCGATGATAAATGCGGTTCGAAGTTCACTGACCATAAAACTGGGGATCAGCACTGAGGTCGGAATCCCGTCTAATGTTCCGTCCCATTCGGTATCGGAGATCTCCATGAAAAGCCGCACATCCTTGACCTGCGTCTGCCCATACATGAATTCGCGCAGGGGCTCCACACCTCGCTCCAAAAATTCCGTCGTCTCGATCTCACCGCGGTCAAAAGGCTGCACCGCCTTCTCGTTTATCTCTTTGATCACCGGATTCATGATAAAAAAGGTCAAAAGAAGCGAAATGCCAATAATGACCTGATTGGGCGGAATCGTGTTGGTATTGAGAGCCGCACGCGTAAAGTGCATGACGATGATGATCCTGGTAAAGCTGGTCAGCATGATCAGAATGGTCGGTGCCAATGCGATCAGCGTCAGTGTTAAAAGGATCCGGATCGGGCCGGCTGATGTACCGTTTCCGTTGTTATATGTGATTGTCAGGCTGTTTGCCACATTGAGCTCTTTTAAGTCTTCTGCATTCTCAGAGCTTCCGGGTTCATTGATATTGGTTCTTGTATCAGTCGTTCCGGTCGTCGGGGCATTCAGCGTGCTGTTCATTGAATTGACCAGATTGGAATCGCGTTCATCCGCATGTACCGATAATTTCGGCGTCATAAACAATATGCCTACTGTAAACAGCAGGCATATTCCCATCATAATCTTCTTTGCGGAAAAAAACAGTTTCTTCATGATAAAGCCTACTTTTTCTGCATTCTTTCCCTCGCTTTGTCAAACAGCTCCTTAAAACCCATCGGCATCATACCCGCCTGTTCGGGGATACTGATCTCATCTTCCGAAAGCTCTGCGATCGTCTCAACCGAGTCCTTGCTGAGCGCAAGGGCATAGTACCGGTTGCCGATCCGAACGATCTCGATCAGTTTATTAGGCGCGATCCGACAAGTTTCCAATACCGCAATATTAGAACCTGTCATCGTTTTCTTCTGAAACCCGCCCACCAGCTTCGTTGTAAAAACGGTGATCGCGAGCACAAAAGCAAATATGGCAAGTACGGTCAGAAACTGTACAAAGGACGATTCCATTCTATTATCCTACGACCTTCTTTACTGCTTCCAGTACGCGGTCTGCCTGAAAAGGCTTAACAATGAAGTCCTTGGCACCGGCCTGAATGGATTCGATAACCATTGCCTGCTGACCCATTGCGGAACACATGATAACAAGGGCATTGGGATCGGACTCTTTAATCTTCTTAAGAGCCTGAATACCGTCCATCTCGGGCATTGTGATATCAAGCAGTACAAGGTCAGGCTTTACTTCTGCGTATTTCTCGATAGCCTTCAATCCATTCTCTGCTTCGCCGGCAACATTGTAGCCGTTCTTGGTCAAAATGTCTTTGATCATCATACGCATGAATGCTGCATCGTCACAAATTAAAATATTTTTTGCCATCTTGTTTTCTCCTACTCTACTTAATAATCTCTGTTACTCGAATACCAAAACTTTCTTCGATAACAACCACTTCACCTTTTGCAACAAATTTGCCGTTGACCAAAACGTCGATCGGCTCACCTGCTATCTTATCCAACTCTATAATGGTTCCGGGCGAAAAGTCAAGTATCTCTGAGATCGCCTTTGTGGTCCTTCCCAGTTCAACCGTGACTTCAAGCGGCACATCCATAATGAGACCGATATTCTCCGGTGGTACGACACCGGGTGCGGCTCCCGTGAGTGCCTGGAACTGTGCCGGTTGGATATTCGGCATCTGCTGCATCGGCATACCGGGCATTGGCATTCCCTGCATCGGCATACCCATCGGCATTCCTTGCATCGGCATACCCTGCATTGGCATACCCTGCATCTGCATTTGCATCTGGCTTGGATCCATCTGCGGCATTCCGTAGCCCGCCGACATATCCGGCGCAGGTGCGGGAGCAGGCTCGGGCGCTGCTGCTGCGGGGGCAGGAGCTTCCGGTGCTTTCGGTTCTGCAGCCGCCGTTTGCTGATTGATAAATGTATCATACAACGACTTCGCAAAGTCAATGGGGTACAGCTGTAAGATCGTGGAATCCACGAGCTCATCAATTTGCATCCTGAAGGAGATCCGACAGAAGGTTCCCTCCAGGAAGGAAGCGATCTCACCCGGCTTCTTAAACTCAGCAAGGTCAACGAGACTTGCTTCCGGCGGGCTGATATCGATCATCTGCCCGAGCATGGTGGAAAGCGACGTCGACGCCGATCCCATCATCTGATTCATTGCTTCGGAGATTGCGGACAAGTGAAGCTCTCCGAGCTCTCCGTCTGTATTGGTACCGTCACCGCCCATCATAAGGTCGGTGATGATCTTAACGTCCTTCTCTCTGAGGATCAGGATGTTACTGCCTTCCAGGCCGACCGTGTAGCGGATCTGGATGAATACACAAGGCTTCTCATACTCCCCGATCATCGTATCCCAGTTCGTCAGAGATACAACAGGGGTTGTGATATTCACCTTTTTATTGACCAGAGAATAAAGCGTTGTCGCGGAAGAGCCCATACTGATGTTGGCTACTTCGCCGATCGCATCTATCTCTGTGCTGGATAAAAGGCTTTCATCGATCGGCGCACTTCCGGGTGCCGGTGCGGACTCTTCCGCGGCCGGAGCAGGATCGGAAGGCGCAGGTGAATCACCACCGCCGATATCCATGCCGTTCAGCAAGGCGTTGATCTCGTCTTGCGATAACATGCCATCCACGCGTTATTCCTCCTCTCGTAGTACTGACGTTACCTGAATTGCGTATGTATCATCGCTTGAACCGGGCAAAGCCAGGAATTTTTTAATATTGCCAACGTAGATGCGAAGGTCGCTGTCTACCTTGGAATCCAGACGAATGATATCGCCTGCCTGCAAGTGAATGAAATCGTCGACCGAAATCACGCTCTTGCCAAGAACCGCCTTGACGGGAACCCTGACATGGCGAAGCATCGCTTCGATGTGATCCTGGTAATCTTCGTCTCTTTCGTTCTGCAGGGATGAATACCAGTACTTGGTATTCAGTTTATCCATAACGGACTCAAGTGTAAAGTAGGGAAGACATACATTCATGAATCCCTCTACATCACCGATCTTGACATTCAGCGTAACGATGGCGATCATATCACTTGGCGAAATGACCTGTGCAAACTGCGCATTGGTCTCGATCCTGTCGATGACCGGATTGATCTCCACAACGTTCTTCCACGGTTCACGCATCAAAGAAGTAATGGAAAGCATGATCCTTTCAACGATCGTCATTTCGATCTCGGAGAAGTCTCTGCTCTTTTCAAGAGGAGCCCCCTGCCCGCCAAGCATTCTGTCGATGATCGTGAATGCAAGGTTCGCCGCCAATTCAACGATCACATTACCGGTCAGCGGCTGAAAATTGATGATTCCCAAAACAACCGGGTTGGACAGCGCGTTGGTAAACTCGGAGAACGTAACCGTCTCGGAGCTGACGATGCTGACCTGAACCGTCTTCCGCAGGAAGATCGGCAGGTTGGTTGAGAGTAATCGTCCGTAATGCTCGTAAATAATCTCAAGCGTTCGAAGGTGTTCCTTGGAGAACTTCGCAGGACGTTTGAAATCGTAATTTTTGACAGGCTTTTCATCTTTTGCCTGTATTTCTTCTACATCAAGCTCTCCACTGGATAACTGTGAGAGCAGATTG
>JAIKWO010000187.1 GCA_024684675.1 Lachnospiraceae bacterium | reverse complement strand
GCAACATTGTACCCGTTCTTGGTCAAAATGTCTTTGATCATCATACGCATGAATGCTGCATCGTCACAAACTAAAATATTTTTTGCCATCTTGTTTTCTCCTACTCTACTTAATAATCTCTGTTACTCGAATACCAAAACTCTCTTCGATAACAACTACTTCACCTTTTGCAACAAACTTGCCGTTGACTAAAACGTCGATCGGCTCACCCGCTATCTTATCCAACTCTATAATGGTTCCGGGCGAAAAGTCAAGTATCTCCGAAATAGCCTTTGTGGTCCGGCCCAGTTCTACCGTGACTTCAAGCGGCACATCCATGATGAGCCCGATATTCTCCGGTGGTACGACACCGGGAGAGGCTCCTGTAAGTGCCTGGAACTGTGCCGGCTGGATATTCGGCATCTGTTGCATCGGCATGCCCATTGGCTGCATCGGCATGCCCTGCACGGGCATTCCCTGCATGGGCATACCCATCGGCATACCCTGCATCGGCATTCCTTGCATCGGCATTCCCTGCATGGGCATTCCTTGCATCTGCATCTGGCTCGGATCCATCTGCGGCATTCCGTATGCCGCCGCATCAGGAGCGGGCGCGGGAGCAGGTTCGGGTGCTGCTGCGGGGGCAGGAGCTTCCGGTGCTTTTGATTCTGCCGCTGCCGTCTGTTGATTGATAAATGTATCATACAACGACTTCGCAAAGTCAATGGGGTACAACTGTAAGATCGTGGAATCCACGAGCTCATCGATCTGCATCCTGAAGGAGATCCGACAGAAGGTTCCCTCCAGGAAGGAAGCGATCTCACCCGGCTTCTTAAACTCGCCCAGGTCAACGAGACTAGCTTCCGGCGGGCTGATATCGATCATCTGCCCAAGCATGGTGGAAAGCGACGTCGCCGCCGATCCCATCATCTGGTTCATTGCTTCGGAGATCGCGGACAAATGAAGTTCTCCGAGTTCTCCGTCTGTATTGGTACCGTCTCCGCCCATCATCAGGTCGGTGATGATCTTAACATCCTTCTCTCTGAGGATCAGGATATTACTGCCTTCCAGGCCGACCGTATAACGAATCTGGATGAAGACGCAGGGTTTTTCATATTCCCCGATCATGGTATCCCAGTTCGTCAATGAGACGACAGGTGTTGTGATGTTCACCTTTTTATTGACCAGAGAATAAAGCGTTGTCGCGGAAGAGCCCATACTGATATTGGCCACTTCGCCGATCGCATCTATCTCTGTGCTGGATAAAAGGCTTTCATCGATCGGCGCACTTCCGGGTGCCGGTGCGGCTTCTTCCGCGGCCGGAGCGGGTTCGGAAGGCGCAGGTGAATCACCACCGCCGATATCCATGCCGTTCAGCAAGGCGTTGATCTCGTCTTGCGATAACATGCCATCCACGCGTTATTCCTCCTCTCGTAGTACTGACGTTACCTGAATCGCGTATGTATCATCGCTTGAACCGGGCAATGCCAGGAATTTTTGAATATTACCAACGTAGATGCGAAGATCGCTGTCTACCTTGGAATCCAGACGAATGATATCGCCTGCCTGCAAATGAATGAAATCGTCGACCGAGATCACGCTCTTGCCAAGAACCGCCTTGACAGGGACCTTGACGTGGCGAAGCATCGCCTCGATGTGATCCTGGTAATCTTCGTCTCTCTCGTTCTGCAGTGATGAATACCAGTACTTGGTATTCAGTTTATCCATAACGGACTCAAGTGTAAAGTAGGGAAGGCAGACATTCATAAATCCTTCCACATCACCGATCTTGACGTTAAGCGTCACGATCGCGATCATATCGCTCGGTGAGATGACCTGCGCAAACTGCGCATTGGTCTCGATCCTGTCGATGATGGGGTTGATCTCCACCACGTTCTTCCACGGTTCACGCATCAGAGACGTAATGGAAAGCATGATCCTTTCTACGATCGTCATCTCGATCTCGGAAAAGTCTCTGTTCTTTTCAAGTGGAGCTCCCTGCCCGCCCAGCATTCTGTCGATGATCGTAAATGCCAGGTTAGCCGCCAGTTCCACGATCACATTACCGGTCAGCGGCTGAAAATTGATGATCCCCAAAACAACCGGGTTGGACAATGCGTTCGTGAACTCGGAGAACGTAACCGTCTCGGAGCTGACGATGCTGACCTGAACCGTCTTACGAAGGAAGATCGGCAGGTTTGTTGAGAGCAGTCGTCCGTAATGTTCATAAATAATCTCAAGCGTTCGAAGGTGTTCCTTGGAGAACTTCGCAGGACGTTTGAAATCGTAATTTTTGACAGGCTTTTCATCTTTTGCCTGTATTTCTTCTACATCAAGCTCTCCACTGGATAACTGTGAGAGCAGATTG
>JAIKWO010000175.1 GCA_024684675.1 Lachnospiraceae bacterium | reverse complement strand
GATTGGTCGATTACATGCTCGCATGTATATCGAGCGATCGTTGGACACCAGAGATTTGATCATTAGCGAGCAAGCTTGTCTTGCGAGCTGTGATCAAATAGAAATCCGTAACGAACTGCATCATACAGCTGCTACGGACTTCATATCATGAAATCCGTAACGTACTACTGTCACGAACTTCGTCTCTTGAAATCCGTTTCATCCTTCTTCAGAACAACGTTAGCTGTTCCTTTTTTACTGCTTTTAGGTTTGTTTCTCTGAATTATTCTCTTAGAATCTTTCAGGGTTGCATTGCTGTTCAATTATCAAGGTTCTTTGTTGCTCTCTTGTGCGGCAACAAAACGTAGTATAGCATTCTCCAAAATCAATGTCAACACCTTTTTTCATAAATTTTTCTTTTTGGGGACACACTTTTAAAAAAGCCCGAAAATCATTGATTTTCGGGCTTCCATGGCATGTTATACATTAACGTTTTGACGCTTTTATGCTTTACTCGAGCGAAGTTGTCGCTTCTTCAGAACCACTTTTAAGTTGAAGTTCAATTCCGTTCAAAGATCCGGCCTCCGCCAGCGTGATCTCACGAATCAAAACAAGCTCCTTGCTCTGACCTGCCGGAATCATATCCTTATATAAGGAAAGATCATCCAGCAGCATCGTGGAAAGAACATTCTTAAATCCCTCCCCGTTCAGTGCGACCTTAAACATAACATTCTTTGCGAACATATCAAGCTCACGGTCTTCACTTGTCAGGTTGGTCACTTTAAAACGAAGAATCAGAAGCTTCGTACCCTCCGCAGCATCCATTGCAAAGAACATGTCGTCGGATTCTTCTTCCGGATAGGAATCGGCGATCGAATGACCGACATAATCGATTGAGAAATCGTTCAGGCCACAAAACGGAGCAATCCCTGCAAAAGGCATCTGCATTTCTTCCTCGCCTTCGCCGTCACCACTCTTCCCACCTTTTTTCTTTTCCTCTTCTTCCTTTTTCGCATTCGCCAGTGAAGCCTTTAAAGCTTCCAAATTGGCAAGGCGGATCGCCTCTCTTCTGTCAGCCTCCATGATCTCCTGATCGGATGCAAGTCTGCTCGTCTCTTCTCCGTTCTGGATCACAAGACCCGTCGCATATTCGGTAATAATACGCGCCTCTTCGTCCGTCAATGTCGGCATATGGTCAAAGGTCGAATCAAGCGCCGCGCATCCCGTCATGCATGCAGCGACCGCGCATATACAAATAAACCAAGCAAATCTCTTCACGTTAAATTCCCCAATTCGATTTATTGCGCTTTTATTCTATCACACTTCAACCCAGAATTCCACGCCGCTTACGCAATTGTGTACGCCATACGTTCCGTTCATTGCGTCCATCATAGCCTTTACGATGGACAGTCCGATCCCGCTCCCGCCGTACTCTCTTGTACGTGCTTTATCTACTTTATAAAACTTCTCCCACACATGCTCCAGCGATTCTTCCGGAATATGATCACCTGTATTGAAAACAGAGATCCTTGTCTTTTCACCGACTTTAAATGTCCGGACAACGATCTTTTTCTCACCTTTGCAATAATGGATCGCATTGCTGAAAAAATTGCGGAACACATCTTCCATCATGGATTCATCCGCCCAGATGTTGCAAGGCTTGTCCCCTTCCACGGTACACGTGATATTCTCTGAGCGAAGAAGAATATCTGCCGAGCGCACAAACGTATCGATCATCTCGCGCACATCAAAGCATTCCACGCTGACCGTGCTCTTGCCGAATTCAATCTGATTGAGCGTTAACAGTTTCTGCACAAGCTCGTTCATCTTCTTGGATTCATCCACGATCACATCACAGTAGTATTCACGGCTTTCAGGATCATCGGAAATGCCTTCCTTCAGGCCTTCCGCATATCCTTGGATCAGCGCGATCGGCGTTTTCAATTCATGAGATACATTGGAGAGGAAATCTTTTCGCATCTCGTCAATCTGCGTTTTGCGCTCTACATCCTGCTGCAGTTCACTGTTCGCCGTTTTTAATTCGGAAATGGTTTTTTCCAGCGTCTCCGAGAGCTCATTGATGTTCTCTCCGAGCGCACCGATCTCATTTTCGCGCTTCCCGGTATATTTCGTGTTGAAATCAAGATTCTTCATCTTATCGGAGATAACAAAAAGCTCCGATACAGGCTCTGTCACTTTCTTGGAAACAAACCAGACCGCGACAGCGCTGACAAGTACAGCAACGGTTCCGATAAAACCAAGGAACTGATTCGCAATTTGAACGCTCTCCCGAATGCTCTCAATCGGGGTACGAAGGAAAAACAGATTCCCATTCTTAAGAAAACCAAGCATCTCAAGGAACTCTGTGCGGATCATCGGATCCATCGTCCGCCGAAGCGTGTACTGCTCCGTCGTTTCCAGAATGATATCTCGCTTTGCCTCATCTGTGCGTTTTTGGAAAAAATCCTGAATCAACCGCCTTTTCAAGAAATCCGAATCATGCATGGTCGCCTTAAATGTTTCGGAATTCTCATCAAGTACCAGCATATTGATATTGAATCGCCCGCAGATCTGCTGAAGTTCAATATCAAAATCACTGTCATTGATCGTCCCATCCACATATGCCGCATTCAGGCGGTCATAGACAGCAATCAGGGAGCTTTCCTTGCGATCAACATAGTATGTCTCCAAAAAGGAGCTGTTGATAACCCAGCAAGCAAAGATCGTTCCGATCACAAGCAGGATCACAACAGCAGCCAATTGAAATTTTATGGAATGTCTCCATAACTGTTTCATAATAGAATACTTTCCGCGGATCTTCCGTGATCCGTCTAAACAAATACATATTTTGCGAGGCGGTCAAATGCCTCTACGACGCGCGAATGCGGAAGCGCTACATTGATGCGGATCGAACCGTCGTCGTTAAAATGACGCCCGTCTTGATAGGCAACTCCGACTTCCCAGCCCGCTTCTACAATCTCATCCAGTGTCTTTCCACTCTCCTGCATGTATTCACGACAATCCATGAATATCATATATGTGCCCTGCGGCATGGATGCATGGCATCCTTTCAGGTTGGAATTGATAAAATCCGTCGCATAGCGGCAGTTTTCTTCCAGAACCGTTAAAAGCTCAGACAGCCACGCTTCCCCCTCCGGCTTGTAGGCACCGATCAACGCATGCATGGAAAGAACATTCATCTCATTATACGCCGTATGTTCACCAAAGCGCGTGATCTTCTCGCGAAGGAGCGGATTCATAATGATATGATAGCTTCCGATGAGACCTGCAAGGTTAAACGTCTTGGACGGAGCGTACAGCGCAACTGTCCTCTTTGCAGCATCCTCGCTAACCGTAAGCGTCGGAATATGGGTGTACCCCGGCATCACAAGATCCGACCAGATCTCATCGCTGATGACAACACAGTCATGCTTAGCAAAGAGCGCCATCGCCTTTTCAAGTTCCCACCGCTCCCAAACGCGACCGGTCGGATTATGCGGCGAGCAAAAGATTGCAAGTCTCGCACCGCTCTCCTGCAGCTTGCGCTCCATATCATCAAAATCCATACGCCATACACCGTCGCCATCTTTCACGATCGGGCTTAGGATCGGTCTTCTTCCGGTATGCTCCAGATCTTCCATAAACCCGACGTATGTGGGACTATGTAAAAAGACTGCATCGCCCGGCTGTGTCACGGAATTGATCGTACTGACGATTCCGCCATGAACACCGTTTTCATAACCGATCATGTCGGCCGAAAGATTCGAAAATCCGTGATATTTTTTCTGCCATGCGATAATACTCCCATAGTATAAGTCCGAAGCGGAAAAATATCCGAACAGCGGGTGCTTTAAACGCTCTTCAATCGTCTGCACAATACTCGGCGCGGTTTCAAAGTTCATATCTGCAACCCACATCGGGATCTCATCAAACCCGGGCTTTGCGCTTTTGGGTTCAAAGCCCCACTTGAATTTTCCGATGCTGTCGACTGCCGTTGCATCCTTTCCGAGCCTGTCGATGATCTTTGTGAAATTGTAGTTCATGATAAAACGAATATCCTCCTATGACTCGAGCACCTGCTTTAATGACTCTTCCACACTCTTGGTAAGCGACTGCATCATGCTGATAGATGCCGCCGTCTCCTCGGATGATGCCACCAGACTCTGTGCTCGTGAATTAACACTGTCAACGATCTGCGACAGGCGACCGGATTCCTGAACAAGCTTGCTGATCGTCTCTCTGATGTCGTTGTTGTTCTTATTACTGTCATCTGCTGTCGTTTTGGAATTGTCCGCAAGCGTCTTAATTTCGTTTGCGACAACCGCAAAACCTTTACCGGCCTCGCCGGCACGTGCAGCCTCAATGGAAGCAAGGACTTCCGCAAGATTCTTGGCAAATGCATCCACTTCCGCCATCGACTTCGAGATACCGTTCGTCTGCTCAGCATTGTCAGCACTGGCTTTCTCAATCTGTGCAATGGAATCCGTTAGATTCTCAAAGTTCTCATTTTTTCTGGAATTGTTCTTACTGTCTCTCTTGATCCTCTGGATAGCCATGAATACGTCTTCATTCAACGTTTTCCGGTTCTCCGTTCCGGTACCGTAGAGACATCCGTTCGTGCAGTTTAAAGCATCCACAAACAGGTATGACGTCTGCCCGCCTTTGATACGGTCTGCGTTGCGCTGCAGATACTCATACATATGATGTTCGCCTTCCATCTGACGAACGAGCGCATCCTCTCCCAAGAGCCAGTATACGTTTTCCTTGAGACCGCCCGGCATCGGATAGATCGAGCCGAGTCCGTATTCAATCTCGTCTTTATACGGCTTTGCACCGCTTACAGGGTGTGCCTTCAGATAAGCCACCAGTTTGGCAAAAGTCAGGTTATATGATGCGATCTTCTGATTGTTCGGATCATCGATCTCATTCTTCTTTGCTATGCAGGGACTGATGAAAGCCAGCTTATCGTGCACGCCAAGGTATTTTTTGACATAGATCGCTGCACACATCATAGGGCTCTGCACCGGCATGAGCTTCGGCAGAATCTCCGGCAGATACCGCTCAATATAACCGACAACGGCCGGACACGGCTGCGAGATGCTGCCGTAATACTTATGCTCTGTAATGTATTTAATGTAACCCCATGTCGTGATATCCGCGCCGAATGAAACACTGATAAAACGGTTCACGCCAAGTGCTTTAAGCATGCCGAGATAATTCTCGTATTCTCGCGGATAGTTTGCAAGAAATGCGGGTGCGATCAAAACAGAGATCTTTTCGCCGCGCTTTAAGTCAGCAAAAAAAGCTTCCACATCATCGATGTATTCACGGGCATTGTGCTCACAGGTATCAATGCAGGCGCCGCAGGCAATACACTTTTTTTGATCCACTTCGATCACATTGCCTCTGTCCCTTTCGACAGCGACATTTGCCCCGACGCAACTGCAGGTCCTGATACAACGGTTACAACCGATACAGTTTTCATTGGTTTGAACGATACCCATCTGCAATCTCCTTATTTATACTTGGAAAGATCCATCATATTCTCATGCTTTGCAACAACGGTCGTTACAACTGCATCACCGGTTGCGTTCGCACAGGTCTGCGCCATACCGATGATCGGATAGAGCCCCATGATCAGACTGATCGCCTCTGCAGGAATACCGATCTGCGGTATCAGGAGTGCGATGCAGACAAGATTACCGCCGGGAACGCCGGGACTTCCCAAAGAAAGAACGATGATCGAGATAAAGAGCGAGGTCAAAACGTTGCTCGTTACGGGGACACCAAATATCTTTGCAAAGAACAGAGCGGATATGATCAATGTAATACAGCTGCCGTCCATATTGACTGTCGCGCCAAGAGGCAGCGAGAACGAATAAACCTTAGGCGATACACCCACTTCGTCGATCTGCTTCATCGATGTAGGAAGTGCGGCATTGCTAGATGCAAGCGTAAAGGCCGTGACTGAGGCCGGATAGAATTTTCTCAGGAATACAAACGGATTCAAGCCGCCAATGACCAACAGGATCAGCATGTATACCAGGATCATTAGGGCAACGCCGAAATAGATGACGGGAACCCACAGGATCACGCTGGCAAGATCGCCGAGTTTCATGGAGATCATCATCTTGGCCATGGAACAGAATACAACAAGCGGAATGAATCTGACCAAAGCGGTTGTGATCGCGGTGAAGATCTTATCAAAAGCGGAAAGAAAATCTCTTGCAATAGGGAATTTTCTCGCCAGAACAGATGCCGCAAGTCCCATGGTCACGGCAATAAAGATGATCTGAAGCATATCGGATTTCTGAAACGGCGTCACGATATCACTCGGAACGATCCCGACGATCGTATCTTTAATGGAAATATTAACGCCTTCGCCCTTGGCAAGTGTAGCTGCAGCCTCTTCTACTGAAACAGCCGATGCAACCGACGGATTACCGATCGGGAAGATCTGATATGTCAGGTATCCGATACAGATCGCGATCGCCGATGTGATCACATAAAATACCATGATCTTTACGGCGATACGGCCAAGCGCCTTAATATCGCCGAAGTCGGCAACGCTGGCAGCGATCGAGAAAAATACAAGCGGGGCGACAACCATCTTCAGGAGATTCATAAAGATCGTATAGACAGGCACAAATGTATAGGTGCTGATCCCTTTTGAAACATCCGCAGGAAGGAATTTCTGCATAAGAAGACCGACACCGATACCGAGAACGAGTGCAAGAAGCGTGAGGCAAAGACCGGCGTACGGCGACTTCTGAACGTGGATAACTGCGGTATTCACGCCGCTGCTGTTCTGGATCGTCAGATTATCACCGAGGATCTTGGAGATCATTCTGCGAAGAACAGAATTAGCCTCGGCATCTTCCTGATCGAACAAAAGCTCACGTTCAATATCGGCAGCGTCAAAAGAAGATCCCTTCGCTTTGCATTTGATGGTCACATTTCCAAGCACACCACTGACCTCAAGCTTCATCTGCTCTTCCGGATCGGATGCATTCGCGATCATTTTTGCAACCACTTCTTCTGCTGTTAAGATTGTTTTTGCGATCACCTTCGACGAAACATTTCTGGCTTCAAGAGCGTTTTGAAGAAATTTCATTCCCTCCGGAATAGCGGCCGCATTACAAGATAGTTTCATTGTACTTCCCATACGCTTTCTCCTTTCAGACCATTTGGTATGATTCAGTAATCCTGACACTATATTGATTGATTTGCCGCAAATTGTCAGCATTTGATTATTATTATACCACAACATAACGGATTATGCTCATTCTTGTAATGAATTTACACGTATAATATAATATTTTTATCTATTTGGAGGCATACTCCTTTTATTCTTTGCAGATCACTGTGGATGGCGTTCGGGAACAGAACGACTGCCGACGACTCCACAAAGACGGTCCGCCGACCTACGAGTGCATTCTGCAAAACACTGCTCTTGCTTTGGATCATGGCATTAAGGTCAACCTGCGTGTCAATGTGAACGGAGATAATATCGGGGGGATCAAGGCATTGATCAATGATCTGAGAGCCCGCAGACTTCACGAGCACAAGGGTGAATTCCGGTTTTACTTTAAGGCAGTATCGGAAGACATCGATTCTCCGTCGAGAGTCACCGAGTAACAGGTGATGGACGCAATCCTCGCTGCCGGTGTACCGCCACTTAAGGCCATCGAAATGCAAAGCCAGTATTCGCAACCGGCAGACGCCATGAACGCAGCTATGGAAAAGAAGGGCTACCCGAGCTTTTCGCCGGCATTCTGCGGCGCAATGGAAGGAATGCCCGTACCTCTTTATCTGCAGAGGCGGCTGCGCACCGGAAGCGTTCAAAAGACACGGCAGCTATTTTCGCGAAAACTGTGGTGAGAGCAAAGAGATCTTTTCATTTATCGCACCGCGCATAGCAGGAAAAAATGGGAGGAAACAAAAGAAAGTGAACTCACTGTCTCGCTGGCGGGACCGCTATCCCGCCTGACTGAAGATGAACGGTCCATCCTGATGAGATCTACCAGCCAAAAGGAAATTCTGGAAATCGTCAGAAAAGCAGGACTGTTTCCTTCCACACAAATAGACGGAACGGTCGACTGACAAAACTTTAAAGGACGCTGATATGCGTGAAGAAATGCAGGCACAGGAACTGAAAACAAAAGACTTTCTCGCCCATCTGAGACGTCATCCGATCACAGAGATCATAGATGAGGATTGCTTCGCTGCGCTCTCATCTGTCGAAGCACAGTATGGCGATTTGATCACACACGGCGCCGGACTGGAAGTGCGCCTGGGCGAAGAAGCCCATTATGTCGATTACATCATGAACATTGATGAAGAGGCAGTCCCGGGTGTCGGCAGTCTCTGGTATGAGATCGACTTTGCAGAGTTTAAAAAAGCAGCTTTGGAAGGCGGCACGATCGCTCCCTGCCTGTTCGCCAATACCGCTTTTGATCTCGATGACAAAAAAGCATGGGATCAGTTTCTGCCTCCTTTTTTAGGTGAATCAAGAGCCAAAAATCTGCGCACAGCCCTTGATCACGTATTCAAAAACCTGCCGGAAAGAGCAAGAATTAAACAGGTCGGTACCATGACGAGCCGAGGCGAACTCTCTATCATGCGCCTTGTGATCCTGTTTCCTTCCTGGGAAACGATCCCGGATGGACTTCTCGCCATTGGCTGGACGGGAGATGCCTCGAAGCTTCGTGAAGCATTAGAACCCTGGAAGGAAACGCAGCGCATCGCTGTCAACATCGACCTTGGAGAAAACGGTGTATTGCCTAAGATCGGCATCGAAGTGTTCTCTCGCTGGCGCCATCCCGTGCTGGTGGATCGCTTCATTGCAAGGCTTGAAGCAGCCGGACTGTGTCTTCCATCCAAAGGAAACGCCCTGCGCCGATGGATCCGTTTTCATCCGGAAGGTGATCCGTTCATCCAGACCCTCATCAACTATTTTAAGCTGAACTACAGAGATGGTAAGATCTCAGAGGTCAAAGCCTATCTGGAGCAATCCCCGTATATCCACCATCATTATTTCGACTCTTATGAGCGTCCCGTGCGGCTCGATCTCGAACTCACAAGGGGCGAACTTACCATGCACATAGATGAGGCTCTCTCTCGTATAAAAGAATGCGCAGAATACCGCATTCCTCGCGTCCGTCTGTGCGGAGCCCTCTCCTATGCGCACTTGGAGCGATTGATCAGCGCAGTCGAAAATGCCGGCATGCGCGCAGAGATCGTGCTTGATGCAGGTTCTGATATTGACCGTTCCTTGCTTACGAAAATTCATAATATGGGAAACATACCGTTCATGATCAAATGGAGATTATGTGCAGAAAACGCAGATGAGATCACCTCTGCTTCGGAACATGCAAGATCTCTCGGTGCCACGGAATTCATGATCACCGGCATGTGCGCCGATCATTCCGATCAAACCGTTCCCGGCAGAGAAGTGTTTCAAAAAGCTGCCGACTTTATCAAAAGCTATGACGAGAACTGTGAAATGCAGCTCAGTGTCGATACCTGCTTTTCTCCCCTTCTTGCCTATCTTGGAGGCGAGAATCCGCGGCAGAATCCAAACCGCGGCATAATGCGCGGATGTGGAGCAGGACGTTCCTTCCTTGCTGTCTTGACAGACGGAAAAGTCACAACCTGCCTGTCACGACCTGAGGATGGCGCTTCGCTTTCACTTAAGAAGTATTGGGAAGAGTCCGACATCCTGCTAGCCTGCCGAAGCAAAGAGAGAAGCACGGCCTGCAAGGACTGTTCGTACGAAAGTCGATGTCTGCCGTGCCCATTATTCGAAAGAACAAAAGCAAAATGTCCATTGGCAAAATAGCTATCAAGCCTCAAACTTGTAACCCATACCCCATATCGTCTTGATGGCTTCTCCCTTGTCGCCGATTTTACTGCGCAGTTTCTTTACATGCGTATCGATCGTACGGGCGTCGCCAAAGTAGTCATAGTTCCAGACATTATTCAGGATCTTTTCACGGGAAAGTGCGATTCCCTTATTCTCCATAAAATACGAAAGAAGTTCAAACTCTTTGTAGCTTAGTTCAATAGGCGCACCGTCAACGGTCACCTGATGCGCATTTTTGTCCAACACAATGCCGCCGGCCTCTAAGACCGCTTCTTCGCTTCCGGGCGCGGTTCTTCGCAGGATCGCCTCAACTCTTGCCACCAGGATCTTAGGGCTGAACGGCTTCGTAATGTATTCATCCACGCCAAGTTCAAAGCCAAGGAGTTCGTCCCGCTCGTCTGATTTTGCTGTCAGCATGATGATCGGAACCTTTGCGTAGGCCCGAATCTGCCTGCACACCTCCCAGCCATCCATCTGCGGCATCATCACATCCAAAAGAATCAACGCAATGTCCTGTCTTTCAAAAAAAAGATCCGTCGCAGCTTTCCCGTTCTCAGCTTCGAGCACCTCGTAACCCGCTTTTGTCAAAAAGTCGCGCACAAGCTTACGCATTCTGCTTTCATCGTCTACTACCAGTATTTTGATCTTGTCCATTTCTACTGCTCCGCTTGTTCTGTATTCTGATCCGTGATCTGCAGGGAGCGTTCTTTCTCCCTGATCACTTCTTCACGCTTTGTAAGCTCAGCATCCCACTCCGCGTACTTATTCTGCACGGTCCGTTCATAATTCAAGATCGTCGGTGAATCGCCCGTAATGGAGATTACGAACAT
Source organism: Lachnospiraceae bacterium (assembly GCA_024684675.1). Taxonomy (GTDB): domain Bacteria; phylum Bacillota; class Clostridia; order Lachnospirales; family Lachnospiraceae; genus VSOB01. The sequence continues at coordinate 5,514 of JAIKWO010000175.1, read as the reverse complement.
ACCGATGATCAGAATGAGAAGAAAAATATTCAGGATCAGAGATCCTCTCAGCAGGCGCCTCAGCTCCCGCTGCTCCCTATCCTTCTCCAATGAGGAAAACGGTCTCTTCGGCCGGTCTTCTTCCGGGTCATAACTGTAAACCTGATGAAGCGGTATGACACAAATCGCATCCTTCAGCCCGTTTTCTATAAGAAAATCACGCAGCTTTTCCAGATACTTAAAGCCGACAGGCGTTGTAAAAACGCGCCCTTCAACCAACTTGTTGTAAGCCGAAAGTACGCTCTTGGGATTGCTGTACTGCATTTTTTCTTCCAAATATGTAATTTTGGCCTGTTCTGCTCTTGCAAGCTCAACATCCTTGTCGGAGCCGAACAGATAGCCGCCCACCCGGCGTTCTTCTTTTTCCATAAAGTCCTACTGCTCCACCAGTGCCTCAAACGCTTGTACCGAAACCGGCTCGGAATAAAAATAACCCTGAAAGACTTCACATCCGACAGACCGAAGGAAGCTAACCTGCTCTTCCGTCTCCACACCTTCGCAGACAACTTCCACGCCGAGCTTCTTGGAAAGATTGATCATAAACTCAAGGATCGTCTCACTTCTCTTTAAGTGGTCCGTTTTTTCAAGAAAACGCATGTCCATCTTGATCACGTCCACGTTCATGTCTTTAAGCAGATTAAGCGAGGAATAGCCGCTTCCGAAATCATCCATCTCTACAACGAACCCTGCCTCATGCAGTCTGTCAATCAGGCATGTCAGCTTCTCCGGATCACCCATTGCAGCAGTCTCCGTCAGCTCCAGCCGAAGTTTTGACGGATTGATGCCGTATTCACGGACAAGCGATGTGAACTGATCGAAAATATCGAAGAAGAAGAAATCGTTAGGCGAAATATTGACTGAAATATACCGCTCAGTCTCTCCCGCATCCTGCCACTTCCTAAGGAGGCGGCAGGCGAGTCTCCAGATATGGATATCCATCTTCGCGATCACACCGTTTTTCTCAAAAACAGAGATGAAATCTGCGGGCGGGATCACGCCTTTCCCGGGGTGCACCCAGCGAACAAGCGCCTCGGCGCCCAAGATCCTGCGGTTTGCATCCACCTGAGGCTGCAAATAGATTGTAAGCTCTTCGTTTTCCAATGCACCATCAAGCTCGCCGAGCATCGCCTGCTCCCGCAAAACCGCTTGCCGCATCCCTTCGTTATAATATGCGATGCGGTTTGTGAATTCTCCCTTCACAGTCATAATCGCCATATCGGCTCTATCGCACATCGCAGACACAGGCATGGATCGGTTGGTTACCTCATAGACACCGACATGCGTCACAAGCGGAAATTCTGCCTCGTTGTCTATACGTGTCAACTCTTCCGAGAGATGCAAAAAGTATTCTTCCTGGAATCTCTCTTTCGGAAGAAGGAGTGCAAAATGGTCATCACCGAGCCTTCCGTACACGGTATCCCTACCGCAATGTGCCCGCAGCGCATCGGCGATCCGCTTTAAGATCACATCACCCGTATACTGACCGAAAAGGTCGTTCACCAGCTTGAATCTGGCAATATCGGAGCAAAGCAGCAGAAATTCGGTATCGCTTTTCTCCCTGATCATCTGCTCTGCCCGGGTATAGAAATACTCACGGTTAAAAAGCCCCGTCAGCTCATCATGCGTGGCTTGAAAGCGCTCACGTTCAAGGGTCGCTATCTCCTCCGTCATATCCATAATGCTGAAAAAGCTGCCGAGATAGCGCTGCTTCTCATCCTCGATCCGTTTAAAAAATATTTTGAGATATACCTTTACATCGTTTAATACAAATGTCTTCGTGTATGTAATGTCGTCATACTGATCCAGATGCTGCAGGTCAAAATCCTCCATAAGAACCGTGCTCTCACGAAGCGCATCCTCCGTCTCCATTCCAAGCATCGTTCGTACGCTCTTGTTGGTATAGATGCATTGAGAACTGCTAAAAATGATCAGACCTTCCACGGAATTGTCCGAGGCGAGGGCAAGTGTACGACCGACAAGCTCCTTTGGGATAAAAATAAGTGCAAAATAGTGCAGGCAGATCGCGCCGAACGCATATCCGTACACGGAAATATCAAGACTCGTCCCAAAGAACATGCAATATGCATTACAAAGAACGATCGCAACGATCAGAATCAGGAACGGATAATACTTTTTCCGAAAGATCCCCGGCTCCTTAACGGTTTTGTACAGAAGGAGCACGATGCTTGCCAGAATCAGCCCATAGATCGGAATCATGTGCACGAAGAAATATCTTCCGGCTTCAAACTTAAAGATCGTCAGACCGTTAAATGCCGTCTCGACAACATCAAAGGCAAGACGATGGTATACATTGGAGCAGATGTACACGCTGTCCCAGCCAAAAATGATCCACCACACCACCTTATTCATGTAAATGTCCGGATCTTTTCCGATATAAACGATCAAAAAGCGCATGAGATGATACATCAGCCAGTCAGTACCGGCAAAATACAAACCGTACGCGACGTGACTCATCTCAGGTGTTGTGCAAAGTCCCTCAAAAATGACCGTAAAACAAATAAACAAGCCCGCCGCCAGCACTTTGGCGATGTATCTTGCCGTATCGACCTCATATTGATTGGACTTATACGTATAATAACAAAGTACGATGATAACAGGTATCAATGATGCAATAACAATATTCATAGATCCCCTCTTCAACTCATTACTTTAACTGTAATCAGTATAACATTTTTATAATTGTGTACACAACAATTCTTTCTATCCATCGACCTCGTTATTTCGTATTTCGATGCCATGTGCCAGTGTCGGAAGAATATACGCAAGACATTCCTGTACCGCTTTCGGATTCCCGGGAAGATTGACGATGATCGTCTTTCCTCTAAGGACACTGACAGCACGGGAAAGCATGGCCCGTGGCGTCAGCGTCATGCTGTATGCTCTGATTGCCTCGGCTATACCGGGAGCATTGATCTCGCCCGCCCGCAGTGTCGCTTCGGGCATATGATCACGCGGCGAGAATCCCGTTCCGCCCGTCGTGAACAAAACATCCGGCTTTAATTCATCCGCGATCCGTATAAGCTCCCTATATGCGCGCTCTTCATCGTCCGGAATAAGAACCGTCTCGATCACATCATAGCCCGCCTCACACAAGATCTTAGCCATCAGCGGTCCGCTTTCATCTTCCCGCTCTCCTGCAAAAGCTCTGTCGCTGGACGTTAAGACCGCCACGGTATGCACTCTTGTAAAAGCATCACCCGCATGCACAGTTCCTCCCTTAAGCACTTTTGCAAAAACGCCCTGCCTTGGCATGATGCACTCGCCGGTCAGCTTGGATATCTCACACCCGGCATGGCAGGTCTTTCCGATCTGCGTGATTTCTAAGATCACATCTCCCGTTTTAAATACTGTTCCGACAGGATATGACGGAAAGTTATAGCCGGAGACCAGAAGGTTCTCGCCAAAGACCCCGGGCGTAATCAGTTCTTTAGCACCTGATTGATCACGAAATTGCTCTACAGCCTCAAATGACAAAAGGCTCACTTGCCGCCCGCTCCCTGCATGAGCATCTCCTTCAAGCCCATAGTTTTCAATGATCCTGCAAGAACCGATCTCTTCTTTGCGCGTTCCCTTTTCTTTGCTGATGCATACTGCTTTAATGACTCCCATAACAGATCATCCCCCTATCTGAACCATTCTCCTTATGTCGGATCCATCGCAAGATCCAAAGGTGTGTGCCGAAGGCTTATTCCGGACAGCCGACTCGATCGCATCCCATATTGCTTTATCGTCCGCGCCGCCACGAAGAAGCGCTCTGAGATCAGCACCGGTTGCGTACTGAAGACACGTTTTCAAATAGCCGTCAGCCGTCAATCTGATCCTGTTACACACATTGCAAAACCTGTGCGACATTGGACTGATAAAGCCGATCCTTGTAGCGAATCCTCTCATTTTAAAGTACTGCGCAGGACCTGCCAGGGTGTCCGCATCTTCAATCGGTTCCAACGAATCAGTTCCGAGCTTTTTGATGATCTCATCCGAAGGAATACCGGTAAGATCATGCATGCAGCCGATCGGCATAAGCTCGATAAAACGGATATCAAGCTGCATGCGTGCGGCAAAATCACAAAGCGCCTCAATCTCGCCTTCGTTGATGCCTTTAATCGGAACACAGTTAAGCTTTACGGGGAGTCCTGCCTCCCTTGCTGCATTGATCCCTCTTAAAACAAGATCAAGCTCGTCTCTCCCCGTCAGCTTACAGAATGTATTCCGATCAAGCGTATCCAAGCTGATGTTCACGCCGCAAAGGCCGGCCTCCTTCAATGCGCCTGCATACTCCGGAAGCATGCATCCGTTTGTCGTCATATAGACAGCGCCCGGGAGCATTGATACGAGGGATACAACACCTTTTCGCACAAGCGGCTCTCCGCCCGTCAGCCGGATCTTACGAACACCCATGTCCTTCATGATCTCTGCCAGCCTCCGGATTTCTTCGAAAGAAAGCACATCCTGATGCTGCAGGTGCCTGATCCCCTCTTTTGGCATGCAATAGCGGCAACGGAAGTTGCATTTGTCCGTAACGGATACTCGAAGGTATTCTATTTTTCTCCCGTTTCCGTCTGTCATCATGACCTCCCGAATCCTCTGTGTCTTCTCACAACAGGATACTGATATACATCATCTGTATACCGTCTGCTACTCCAGAAATTCATAAGCACAAGCGTGCAAAAAGCAATACACATGATGATGATAACCCACCAAAAGGCCATCTCCCGGTTACCGCCCTGCATGGCGGAATAGACAGCGATAGACATGGTACGCGTCTGGTCCGGAAGATTTCCCGCAATCATAATAGTGGCACCGAATTCGCCAAGCGCCCGTGCAAAGGAAAGTGTCGTTCCTGCCGCGATGCCCGGCCAGGAAAGCGGAATCCAGACCTTAAAAAAGATCGCTCTTTCCGAAAAGCCGAGCGTCCTTGCGGCATCAATCAGTTCGGTATCCATCTGCCGAAACGCACCCATCGTCGTGATGTACATGATCGGAAACGATACAACGACCGCTGCAATCACAGCTCCCTGCCATGTAAAGATCAAGTTCACACCCACAGAGGAGAGAAACCTTCCGATCACAGAATTTTTTCCAAAAATAATCAGAAGGAAAAAGCCCACCACCGTAGGCGGCAATACCATCGGAAGAGACAGAAGTCCGTCTATCAAAAACCGCCATCTTTTCATCGGATACACGAGTCTTGCAAACAAGATCCCTAAGATGAACGTAAATATTGTTGATACCGTAGCGATCTTCAGCGAGATCCACAACGGGGAAAAACTAAAATCCATACTTTTCAAACACTTTCTTTGCCGTATCGCTCTTTAAGAATGCAAGAAACGCCTGCGCTGCCTCGGGATTCTTCGTCGCTTTTACGATTCCGACCGGATAGATAACCTTCTTGCAGGAGCCTTCCGGTGCAATGGCAACAATCTTCACCTTGTCAGTTGTAAAAGCATCGGTCTG
>JAIKWO010000137.1 GCA_024684675.1 Lachnospiraceae bacterium | reverse complement strand
GCTCGACATCCCCATGCTTCTGGCGGGATACAATGACCTTACGTTTGCATCGGCTCTGACGGTTAAGATGCAGATGGACGGTACACCGAAGGAAAAATGGCCCGATCAGTGCATCGGCTGCGGCGCCTGCGCCTCCGTCTGCCCGCAGCATATCGATATCCCCGGCGCTTTGCGGGAGCTTGATGAGCTGCTCCATACCGGCCCGACCTGGGCTGACCTTTGCAGGCAGCGCGAGGAGGCAGCAGAAAAGCTGAAGGTGGCGAATAAAGATCTTTAGGTAAGCTGTACTACAGCAAGTATTCGCAAAACATGTAAATAGTTGTATAGACTTCCAAAACCTGTAAACACTTGTATAAAGGTGTAAATAGATGTACAATAGAAGCAAACCTGTAAACAGTTGTATAGGAGAAAATCATGAAGAATCCATTTACACATACACCGGGTAGGGTCGGTGATGCGAATATCACCACAACAGTGGAAGAAAAGGTGTATGAGAATTTCAGCTATCCACAGCCATCCGAGAGCGTATACAAGATAACCGGAATACGTGGATCCGGAAAGACCGTTATCTTCGGAAATATTCTGCGTCATTACAGAACTGCGGAAATGAAAGCCGCCGGATGGCTGGTTTACGATATCTCTTCTGCCAGAAATCAGATCAGTACATTGATTTCGTATCTCTTGTTGGAACCGGAGGTCAAGAAAGCTTTGCTGGCGGAGAAGGCTAATCTGAGCGCTTCGATACCGCTGGTGGGAATCAGCGCCGGTGTTGACACAAAAACGGATTATGACGAGGAAGTGCGACTGGAGCAGCTTGTCGGGATACTGATCAAGGCGGGAAAGAAGATCATCATCGGTATCGATGACATCGCAAAGACAGAAGCGATGACAGAATTCTGTTCGGTATATGCGAAGTTAATCAGAAACACACTGGAGGATGAAATAGCGGCTTCGTGGCCTTTGTATCTCATATGTTCCGGTGTGTATCAGAATTTTTATGAATTGGGCGAAGTACCTAACCTTACTTTCTTTAAAAGAGCAGCAGAACTGAAGACAGAGCCCTTTCCGATGCCGGCAATGGCGATCAAATATGAGGATATCGCGCAAATGGATGAGGACCGGGCTATTTCTTTTGCCAAGAAGACCAAGGGCTTTGCCTATGCGTATCAGGTGCTTGGGAGTGCGTATTTCGAGCATAAGGACAAAGGCGAGGAATATGTACTAAAGCAAGCGAAGAGCGAGCTGTTTTCCCAGTGCTATGAGAAAATCTGGAAAGAACTTCCTGAAGGAGAAAGGGAAATTCTCAGAATTGTTGCTTCCGGCCCTAAGAAGAGGAAAGAGATCCTTGAAGAGTTGGGTGGAAAAGGCAGTTATCAGGTGAACAGTACTGCACTTAAAAAAATGGGCCTGCTCACGGATAGTTCGGAATCTTATGGTGTGGCAGAGATAACCTTACCGTTTTTTGGTGAATACATTCAGAAATATTGGAGCGATCATTAACTGTAAGCAGTAACCGGATGAGCCAGGCACCCCGTCCCCCTGGTCCATTTCCGATTTTTTCGCCTTTCCGGCTCTATTTCTATGCCTCTGTAATGCCGATATATTAATAGATAGCGATGCAAAGATGTTATTGGTGACATCAATTGGGGAAGATGCGAAGGATTCAGCATGGTAGTACGGCATAATCTGACGGCAATGAACGCGAACAGGCAGCTTGGGATCACAACGAACGTTCGCGCAAAGTCATCTGAAAAGCTGTCGTCGGGATACAAGATCAACAGAGCGGCAGATGATGCGGCAGGTCTTACGATATCTGAAAAAATGAGGCGTCAGATCCGCGGACTTACCCGGGCATCTGAAAATGCACTGGACGGAATATCTTTTGTCCAGACAGCCGACGGCGCGCTTAATGAAGTTCATGAAATGCTGCAGAGAGGAAATGAACTTGCGGTAAAGGCTGCAAACGGAACCCTCTCAGCAAGCGATCGCGAAAGTATCAATGATGAGATCATAAAACTAAAAGAAGAGATCAACTCGATCGGGCAAAAGGTAACCTTTAATGAGATACGGATTTTCCCTGAAGACGGATCTTCTGCGGTAGAACTGTCTGCCGCGCAGCATGAGCTGGCAGCGAAGATCGCAAACGAGTATATCCCAACGGCGGTCAGTCAGATCGTAAATAAACTGTCGGGTTCGCTCGGGGGAAAACTTGCCGAACTTGCGGCAAATTCGACTGTGGAAGATGCCTATGGAATGAAGCTTGATATCTCAAATATAGACGGTCCGTCCAAAACGCTTGCATACATGCAGTCCTTTTTCCATGTCGGAAACCCCGGGTATGATGAGTTTGATGCGGGAACATTATTGATGAAAATTGATTCGGCTGACTTAGAGTCCGTGAATCGCAGCGCAGCGCAGCAGCAGGAACTGGAGTCAACGATCGCACACGAGCTTATGCATGGCGTTATGGATATCCTGCTTCCAGAGGGAATGAGTACAAATAACGATCCTGCGGATGACAGCAGAGGAAACCTGCCGAAGTGGTTCAAAGAAGGAACGGCACAGCTCATCGGCGGCGGATTTACAACAGGTTGGAATAACTCTATTGCTGATATTGTAAAAAGCTCTTCAGAAGATGCCGATAAACTCGATGCGGTGAGAAGTTATCTCAAGAACGGAACTTTTCATGTTGATGGCAGTAGGCAGCTTACCCCACAGGAAGGTATGACTGTGGAAGACAGACCATATGGACACGGATATCTTGCGTGTGCATATCTTTGTCAGTTGGCAAGCGGTCAGACTGGTGTAAGTCAGGGAAGTCTTATAGACGGTGCGAACAAGATCTTTAACGCGCTGATGGCAAATGAGCAGAATTATAAGAATGGATCTGCAAATATTAAATCGTTTGAAGGCGTGATAAATTCTGTGATACAGGGAAGCGGAAAGCAGTTGAACGATGTTATAAGCGAAGTTAACATCGGCGAAGTTGATGCGGCGGGGTTTGTGCTTAAACTTGCAAATGCGTGTAACCCCGGAAGCGGAGAATTGTTTGGTGCAGGATCATTAATTGCCTCAAGCTTAAGTTCATCGAGTGTTTTGGAAGCGACGGTTTCTTCCAGGCAGCCTATGTATGTCACCAATATGGGTGCCACGACTACGGTAGAAAGCGTTGATACAGCTATATATCTCCAGGTGGGAGCAGATGCCGGCGGAGAAAACAGGATCAGGCTCAAGCGGTTTGCGCTGAATGCTTCCGCCCTGGGAATAGAAATGACGAATACACGAACGGAGCAGGATTCTACGGAGGCGATCACTCATTTTGGCGGCGCTCTGGCAAATGTGAGCGCGATGCGCTCGTATTATGGCGCAATGCAGAACAGATTAGAGCACACCATCAGAAACCTCGACAATGTGGTGGAGAACACAACGGCAGCAGAGTCCCGGATCCGCGATACGGATATGGCTGAAGAAATGGTCAGATATTCCAAAAACAATATACTGGCGCAGGCGGGACAGTCCATGCTTGCGCAGGCTAACCAGACCACACAGGGCGTGCTGGCGTTATTGCAATAATGAAGGCTATATAGAGGAGAAAACGTCCGCATGCCCATCAGTCAACTTTTGAAGACAATCGGATAAAAGATTATGATGAATAAAAGAACATAATTTGGCTAAAAACCATGATGAGTAATTTGTCGTGGTTTTTTTATTGCCTCTTGACACACTATCAATTGATAGCGTATACTATCAATTGATAGTAGAAATATATTTGATATCATGGAGGTGATAGCCATCAAAATACCTATTCGCTCAGAAAAGAAGGCTGTAAAAGCTTTTTTAGAAGAACTAAAAGAAGTATTAGGAGCTGAAGACTTTAATATAGATAATAACTTATTAATCATTAAATCTAGCAAGGATGAAATAGAATATTCCACAAATTATA
>JAIKWO010000128.1 GCA_024684675.1 Lachnospiraceae bacterium | reverse complement strand
CTCCGACAGCTGTACCATGAATTCACCGGCGTCCTTTTGATAAAATGTGATGTTCTTTACGCCGTTTCGTTTTGCGTTTTGGATCGCATCCTTTACAGCAGCCCTGTTCAGTTCGACGCCGATCACTTCATCGGCATCCTTCGATGCGAGCATGCCGATCGTCCCGATCCCGCAATAAGCATCAAGTACACGCTCACTGCCGGTGAGGTTTGCAAAGTCAAGCGCGGTCTTATATAACTCCTTGGTCTGCAAGGGATTGACCTGATAAAAAGATCTTGCCGATATGCGAAAACGCATCCCGAGAAGCACATCTTCAATGTAGCCCTTACCGTAAAACACATGCTCCTTTTCTCCAAGGACCATACTGTCGGTACGCGTATTCACGTTCTGTACGATCGAGGTGATCTCCGGGTGCGCTTCTCTAAGCGCCTTTACAAAGTTCTTGGCGGAGGGGAACACAGGCGATGCCGTGACAAGAACCACCAGGATCTCGCCGGTCTGGTGCCCCGTTCGTACGAGCACATGGCGCAGAAGTCCGTAACCTGTATCCTCATCGTACACCTTGATCTTAAAGGACTTTAGCATCCCGCGGATCGACACGATGATCGCATCCGCCTTCTTATCTTCCAAAAGGCATACATCCGTATTCACGACCTTATGCGTGTTCTCCTCGTAGATCCCGGAGATGATATTGCCCTTTCGATCGCGCGAGAATGCCGCGCTGACCTTGTTGCGGTAATAATACGGGAAATGCATGCCGACGATCGGCAGGATCTCGCCGTATTTGCCGAGAAGCCCCCGAATGTATTCTTCTTTTTGTTTTAACGATTCTTCGTAAGGCAGGTTCATGCCGCCGCATCCGCCGCAGCGCCCTGCCAATGCACATTTCATCATAGCCATTATTTCATCATTTCAAAAAGCTGACGTTTGCTTTGCCTTTCCCGCGTGCAAGAAGATCCTTCTGTGCGCGGCGTACATCGGATAAAAGCGTATCCACATCCATCGTAAGGCGTCCGTCTTTTTTCAGAAATTCGCCGCCGACCATCGTATAGCGTACGTTGCTGCTGTTCGCACTGTAGAGGATCGCCGTCACGGGGTGATAGATCGGATACGTATCCGGCGTAGCAAGGTCCCAGATCACAAGATCCGCGGGTGCTCCTTCTTTCAGCACACCTGTTCCGAAGGAAAAAGCCTTGTGGCCTGCCGTCAGGTGTTTCCATACCTCTTCGACCGTAAAATCCGTCGGATCATCGGTCGTGTACTTGCCGGCAAGCGCATACATCCGCGCCTGCTCGAATACATTCAGTGTGTTGGAGCTAGCGCCGCCGTCCGTACCGAATCCGAACTGCACATCCTTCCTGTGCTGCCAAAAGCTGCCGTGTCCGAGCGCCATCTTCATATACGTCTTCGGGCAGAACGCAAACCAGATCTTATCCGTTAAGTTCTGTGCCACATCCTCATCCATCCAAAGTCCGTGCCCAAAGAGTACATGCATATCCAAAACGCCCGCCTCTTTCAGGATCTGCCCTGTCGTCTTACCATAGCGCTCCATGGACGTCTTATTCGTATCCTTTGCATCCGCGAGATGCAGGTGCATCGAAAGGTTAAGATCACGTGCGGCCTGCACCATTTTCTCTAAAGTATCCGGCGGGCAGGTATAATCCGCGTGCGGTCCGATGCGAAAAGCGATTCGGTCGGAGTCACCACGGTGCGCTTCGATGAAAGCCTTCACGCTCTCAAGGCGCTCCTCAAAGCCCGGCATACTGCCAAAAAGCGTCGGTGAGATGTCACCGCGGATACCGGTCTCCTTCACAGCCTTTACGACCTGCTCCTCGCCAAAATAGTGATCGGCGACGGCTGTGATGCCGTTATTTACCATTTCTGCGATCGCAAGCTTTGTGCCAAGGTACACATCATCGTCCGTCATCTTGCTCTCGTACGGGAAGATCATCTCATTAAACCAGGCATCGCTCGTCACATCCTCCGCGATCCCCTTAAAAATATTCATCGCCATATGGGCATGCATATTGACCATGCCGCAACTGACATAGAAGCGACTGCAGTCGATCGTCTCATCCGCGTGCAGCTTTCCGTCGTCCTGATCTGCCACTACGATCCTAGCGATCCTGCCGTCCGATACATAGAGATTCCTGTCCATCAGGCAGTTTGCATCCTCCATGATCAGGGCTGCATGTTTCAGTAATATCGTTTTATCCATTTCATTTTCTCCGATTTTTGATAGTAAAAGCCCCGGCTTCGCGATGATGCCGGGGCCTTGTAATCAATATTATAACTTATTTCGCTTAGATACTCCAGCACGCGCTTGCGTTTTGGAGCTGTGCCATTCTGCGGAAGATGCCGTCTTTCTTTTCGAAAAGTTCCGAAGGCTTACCCTCCTCCGCGACCTTGCCGTCCTTTAAGACAACGACTTTATCAGCCGCTTCGACCGTACGCATCCTGTGTGCGATAACAAGGACCGTCTTCCCGACAAGGAGTCTGGAGAGTGCTTCCTGCACTTTGGTCTCGTTCTCGACATCAAGAGAGGCCGTTGCCTCATCCAGAAGTACGATCGGCGCGTTTTTAAGTAGCGCTCTTGCAATCGAGATCCGCTGGCGCTCGCCGCCTGAGAGCTTTGCACCGTTTTCGCCGATCGGTGTTGCATAGCCTTCCGGCAATTTTAATGCAAACTCGTCGCAATTTGCCGCTTTGGCAGCCGCCAGAACTTCCTCATCCGTCGCGCCATGCTTACCGAGACGAATGTTCTCTAAGATCGTATCATCAAAGAGCACCACATCCTGAAATACCATCGAATAATCGCCGAGCAGCACTTCCGGATCCACTTTGCCGATGTCAACGCCGCCGACTTTGATCGAGCCTTCCGATGTGTCCCAAAGCCTTGCGGCGAGGCGGGCACAGGTACTCTTGCCGGAGCCGGACGGGCCGACAAGCGCCGTCACTTCGCCTTCCTTTGCCGTAAAGTTTACGCCCTTTAATACCTGCTCATCATCATAAGCGAATCCGACATTGGAGAAAACGATGTCATGTCCGGACGGAACGAACTCCTCCGCGCCTTCCGCTGCCTTCGTATCATGAATCTCCATCAGGCGGTTTGCACATACCTGTGACATCAGCATCTCCGCGATCAAGGCGAGTGCCTGGTCAAACGGGGCATAGACTCTTGTGATCACAAGAAGGAACATGAACAGCACCATAAAATCGATCTTGCCCGCAAGAATGAGGCTTGTTCCCGTCAGGATCGTCGTTGCAACGCCAAGTCGCATGATCACGCTGGCGGCGTTTACGAAGATACCGCAGGAGAGCTCCCCTGAGAGCATCGTTTTCTCATGGTGATCGATCTTTGCAAAAAGCTCCTTCAAAAAGCGCTCTTCCTGATTGGTCGCACGGATCTCGCGGATATTTTCAAGCGTCTCCTGAATACCGTCCGATACATGCAAAGCCGCTTCCTTCGTGATCTCGGATTTACGCTTCGAAATCTGTCGGCTTCCGAAGAGCAGGATGAATGCGACCGGAACGCCCCAGAGGCATGCGATCATCAGTCTCCAGTCCATCACGAGAAGGCTCACTGCTATGATCGCCGTAGAGATAAAAGATCCGTAGAGATACCCGAGGCAGTGTGACCATACGTGCTCCAAACGGTTCACATCGCCCATGATCGTTTCGGTCAGGTCTGCCAGGTCACGCTTGCCAAAATACCCTAAAGGGAGCTTTCGAAGGCGCTCTGCCAGACTGATGCGGACGCTCTTTACTTCGCCGTACACAAGACCGTACGTCGCCCTGTACTGCTGCATATGCGTTAAAAATGACAAAAGAACGAAAGCGATCACAAGAAGCGCAAATGTCATCCCGCCGGGAAGCGGTGCGCCGTCTGTCAGAGTCCGCATATAGCCGGACATCATCAGGTACAGGATCCCCATGCCGCCCATCACGACAAGATTTACGACAACCGTCCAGAAGGTTGCCTGCTTTGTATTTTTGATGCCCTGATCGGTCAGTGCATATTTTCTCTGAAATTCTTTTCCGAACATTTACATCGCCTCCCCTGCTGCAATACGCCACTTCACGGCTTTGTTGTAATCTTCCCACATATGCGAGTAGAGGCCGCTCTGATGTGTCAGTGCTTCGTGTGTGCCCTCTTCCTCCACATGACCGCCGTTTAAGACGATGATCTTGTCTGCGCCGGTTACCGTTGAGAGTCTGTGTGCGATCATGATCACGGTGCGATCCTTGGTCAGTGTGGCAAATGCCTTCTGGATCAGTGCTTCGTTCTCCGGATCTGCAAATGCTGTTGCCTCGTCAAGCACAACGATCGGCGCATCCTTCAGAATCGCACGCGCAAGTGCAACTCTCTGCTGCTCACCGCCGGAGAGGTACGTTCCTTCCGTACCGATGATCGTATCAACACCATTCGGTAATTTTTCAATGATGTCATCACACTGTGCGGCAGTGAGAGCCGACAGCACTTCTTCACGCGTCGCAGTCGGTCTTGCAGCGCGCACATTTTCCAAAATACTCGCCTTAAAGAGGCGGTTGTTCTGGAAGACAAAAGCGATCCTGTCCATCAGATCATGCGGATCCGCTTCACGTACATCCACGCCGCCGACCAGAACGGTGCCGCGGCTTACATCCCAAAAACGCGGAATCAGGCTTGCCGCCGTTGTCTTGCCGCCACCGGATGGGCCCACAAGCGCAACCGTCTGACCTGGCTCCACACGGAAGGATACATGGTCGATCGCAGGAAGCTCAGCGCCTTCATAAGTGAAGCTGACATCCCTAAATTCCACGCTGTTATCTTTCGGAACCTTCGGATCTTTTGTGATCGTAAGCTGCGGTGCATTCATGACGGTTGAGATCCTCGAAAGTGCCGTACTTGCCAGCATCATCCCGCTTGCCGCAAACATGATCCTTGCAAGCGCAGTGGATACGATCGCAGAAAATACCGCATAGAATACAAAGTTCGTAACAAAGCCGGCAAAATCACCCGACTCAAGTGCCGACGGTGCCAGGAAGATCGCAACCGGAACAAAGAAGATAAATGCACCTTCCGTCGCCGTTAGGTTGATTGACTGCGGCACTCTGCAGACGCCATCTGTATAGTCCTCCGCCTTACGGCTGTAATCCTCGATTGCCTCTTTAAAGGACTTGAAGGAATAAACCGTCTGCTGGAATACCTTCACAACCGGAATGCCGCGTACATACTCGGTACCTGCTTTGCTCATATAATCCTGCGCCGTCTGGTACTGGTGCATCATTTCCGCGTTCTTACCACCCATCATCGTAAACATGGCACCAACAGAGATCACAGCCGCAAGAAGGCACGAAGCGCCCATCCGCCAGTCAAAAACAAACATTAAAATGACCATTCCCAGGAACATCGTAATGCTGCCGACGATGTCGGCAAGATTGTGTGCAAGAAGTGTTTCCGTCTCGGATGCCGCACCGTCAAGACGGTTCCGCAAAAAGCCGGATGCATTCGAATCAAAGAACCCAAGCGGCGTCTTCATGAGATGCGCCATGCCTTGCTTGCGGATATTGGAAGCTGTACGAAATGCCGCAAGATGCGTGCACATGAGTGCCGCAAAGTAGACCAGAATTCCCGCCACGGCAAAGCCGAACGCCATCCAGCCGTAGTTGCTGATCCCGGTCGCCTCGGTCCAGTTCGGTGCGACTGCGATAAGATCACGTGCCACAAGCCAGATCAGGATGTACGGTGCCATCCCGAGGATCATCGCGATCGCCGAGAGGCCGAGTCCCAGAAAGGTCAATGCCTTATAACTGCCCGCATAGCCAAGAAGAACGGACAGATCACTCTGTTTTTTATCTTTCATATTCTCCTCCTTTGTTAGCCTTTGCTAACATAAAATATCATAGACCGCTATGATCCGTTTTGCAAGCCCTCATTCTGCAATTTGAATTGCAGATTGGAGTGGTTTTGTAATGATAATCGAACACGGCGGATTTACGCAAAAAAAGGCGCTGCCCCTCGGGCAACGCCTCTAACTCTTATGATCTGAGCGGATTAGCCGTTCATCTGCTTTGCAACTTCTGCTGCGAAGTCTTCGTTCTTCTTCTCAAGACCTTCACCTGTCTCGAAACGGATGAATTTCTTGATCGCGATCTTCGCGCCTTCAGCCTTGGCAACTTCCTGTACGTACTTCTCAACAGTCTGCTTGCCGTCTTCAGCCTTAACGTATACCTGATCCATCAGGACGATCTCTTTCATCTCTTTGTTGATACGACCCATGATCATGCCCTCGATCACCTTCTCAGGCTTCTGGGATTCCTTCGGATCGTTCATGATCTGTGCTTTGAGGATCTCTTTTTCCTTCTCGATGTAGTCAGCGTCTACTTCCGCTCTTGTTGTGAACTTAGGAGAAAGTGCAGCTGCCTGCATTGCAACGTTCTTGCCCATTTCCTTAACAGCGTCATTGATCACGTCTGTCTCAACGTCGATGAGAACGCCGATCTTGCCGCCTGCGTGGATGTAAGATACGATGAAACCGTTCTGCTCTTCCATCTGCTCGAAACGTCTGATGTTCATGTTCTCGCCAATGATGGAGATCTGAGAGGAAAGTGCTTCCTTAACGGTAAGAGAAGGATCTTTTTCCCACTTCTCAGCAAGGAATGCATCCATATCTTTAGCGGTTGTCTTAACAGCCTGTGCTGCAACATCTGCAACATAGTTCTGGAACTTCTCGTTCTTTGCAACGAAGTCTGTCTCTGCGTTTACTTCAACGACAACAGCCTTCTTGTCATTGTCTACAAGGCATGTAGCACAGATACCTTCTGCTGCGATTCTGCCTGCCTTCTTCTCTGCGCCTGCAAGTCCTTTCTTTCTAAGGAACTCTACAGCCTCGTCCATATTACCATCGGTCTCGCCAAGGGCCTTCTTGCAGTCCATCATGCCGGCACCGGTCATCTCACGTAACTCTTTTACCATTGCTGCTGTAATGTTAGCCATGTATTTTCCCTCCAAATATTAGTTGAATCGGGCGGCATGTTCGTGCCGCCCAAAAGAATGTCGAATTACTCTTCTGTAGCTTCAGCCTCTGCTTCTTCTACTTCGTTTGCTTCACCCTGGTTTGCTTCGATGACAGCGTCAGCCATCTTGGAAACAATCAGCTTAACGGCACGGATCGCGTCGTCATTGCCGGGGATGATATAATCAAGCTCTTCGGGATCGCAGTTGGTATCGCCGATACCGATCAGTGTAATGCCGAGGGAGTGTGCTTCCTGTACGCAGATTCTTTCCTTCTTGGGATCTACTACGAAGATCGCATCGGGAATTCTCTTCATTTCCTTGATACCGCCAAGGTTCTTCTCAAGCTTGTCCCATTCCTTCTTCAGTGCGATAACTTCCTTCTTGGGAAGAACATCGAATGTACCGTCTGTGGACATGGTCTCGATCGCTTTAAGTCTCTCGATACGGCTTCTGATGGTCTTGAAGTTGGTCAGCATACCGCCGAGCCATCTCTCATTTACATAGAACATACCGCAGCGTTCTGCTTCAACCTTTACAGCATCCTGTGCCTGCTTCTTGGTACCTACGAAAAGAATGGTACCGCCCTGTGCGGCGATGTCTGCAACCGCTCTGTAAGCTTCGTCAACTTTGCCTACGGACTTCTGCAGGTCGATGATGTGGATACCGTTACGCTCTGTGAAGATGTAAGGAGCCATCTTAGGGTTCCATCTTCTTGTCTGGTGTCCGAAGTGAACACCTGCTTCGAGTAACTGTTTCAT
>JAIKWO010000093.1 GCA_024684675.1 Lachnospiraceae bacterium | reverse complement strand
GTTGATCCCGGCATCCAAAAGAACAAAGTAAGACGGCGTGCCTCTTCGAAGCACCTTCATGCCGATGTTGGATTTCAGCTTTTCGTTTCCGAGGAACACATAGTCCCCTGCAGTTGTATCTACGCCAAGGCGCTCCGCCACCGCATAGCAGGCTCCTTTGCTATATAAGTTATTGCCAAGGAAAACACGACTCGTTCTGCAAAGATAGCGAACGCATCCCTTGTACCAGTTCTCGTTGAAGCCGTCTCCGATCAGATAGACGCAGGAGATGATCCGGCCTTCATGCAGATGCTGCACAACCGCCGTAAAAGCGGCATCCATGTCGAGCTTCTCCTGATCGGAAAGCGATCTTTCCGGCGCCTTCAGCTCCTCATGCACATTCTCATCCACAAACGCCACGATCGGGCTTGTACGCCGGTTGCAAGCCAGGCAGTATGTCTTTAAGGACGCCCCCGCAAAATCGCACAGGATCACATCGCGGCTCCACAGTTCTTTTTCCTGATGGACGGTAAAATGATAGAAACTCTCTGTATGGCTCTGGAAAAAGATCTTATCCGTATTCAGCATAAGTCCTGCTGCTAGTGCGCTCAAAACCTCGATGCAGCGATGATCCAGATTCTCCACCGTGATCATCAGCGCGCCGATCTCATCCGGTTTGCACACGCCTGCGATCAGCGAAAAACTTCGCTTTACAAACAGCGTCAGAAGCGCGACGGGATCAAAATACTCTCCGTCCACTTCCACATTGTCGCCGGCAAGTGCACTGTCAAAGAGATTCCGCACCAGAACGCCCTTTTTCTCCGATTGCAGACGCTCAGCCTCCAGGCCGAACACCCACTGGTTGATCTCGAGACGCTTCCCGAGTACGGTCGGAAAATTGTACTGCTCCTCCCCCGCCACAACAGCAGCCGTCTCCGGGCCTTCACGGTCAGGATGCCAGTAACTGATCTGGGATACAGCATTCCCCAGGTCAAAACCCACGATCACACGATTCAGTTTGTCCGGCTTAAACAGCGCATCCAACCGCATCTTATCATCCTCTGAAAACCGCTACATATCATAGCGGAACAGTTTTTCCGTCAAAAAGTCTTTGCGACAGTATTCTTCGTACAGCGATTCCGCCATCTCGTAATTGCCAATCTCAACAGCCATCGCGATCTGGTTCGTCAGATTGTAGCGACTGTTCGCACACAATCTGTCCGTATCGCTCTTTGTAATCTTCCCACTCGTCAGGAATTTTTCTTTTCCGCCGACAAGCTCCGTAAAGTAATAGTGCAGTGTCTCCCCGAAGAAAAGAACGAATTCCCGGCCGATCGCGCCAAGCCCGGTATCTTTGAGCTCTTCCATCTGGTATTTGCCGTTTTCTTCACCGTCTTTACCGAGCATGTGATGGAAGACAACAGGGCTGTCCGAAGGAAACGTGAATTCCACGACCGATCTGTCATGGAAGATCATGATCTCCGGACAGATATCCGCATAGTGTCTGAAAAAGTCAAAGAACACCTGATATTTCTGCATCATGATATGCAAAAAGTGCCTGATCATGATGATCTCTTCATCGATGTATTCACTTTTTTCGGAAAGAATCTTCAGCGTGCAGAGAATGCAGACAGCCGGCACTTTTTCGCCGAGCTTGTACATACGCGCAACCTCTCTGCCAATCCGGATATCCCAAGGACCATTGCCCATCATATACATTCTGCCGCAGTGCTCCAGATAAGCCCGCACAACTTCTTCTTTCGCGCCACCTGCAACATAACGCAGGAAGATCTCTTTTTCCGAGTGGCTGTAATGCCCGCAGAAATCCATCGTAGTCAAAAGGCGCTCGCTGAGTTCATAGTCCTCGACCTCAAAGCGCTCGCAGGCCGACCAGACATCCGTCATCTGCGTGACGCTGCCGCGGTAATGGCGATTCAGATAGTACAGAACGTGGTCGTCATACTTGCCGCGCTCGAATGCACGTCTGATGATGCCCGTCAGAACCGCATTTTCGACAAAATCAATGCGAACCAGCATTCTGCTGGCAATCCTGACAAGGATCTTCGGCGCAATGTTTTCAAGACCGTAATCCGTGATCCAGGAAAAAGCCTGCTCGTACTTTCCGCGGCTGACCATGATCTCAATCGCGTCCGCCCGCTCTCTTGACGTCATCGTCACCGGATTGAGCGTCGGAATGAATTCATCGAGTTCGCGCATCATATCATGATCCTGATAAAAACGAAGAAGCTTCATGGAAAGCTCCGTGCGGTATTCATCCGTCACATCACTGCTCTTGATGAGCATTCGCGCGAATTGCAGATTATCGTTCGTGATCACGGTATAATTCTTCCCGTTCTCACAAAGGTTTAAAAGCTGTTCGTCCGTACCGCTGATCCGGGGCGAAATATCCTCAAACTCTTCATGGAAGAGGATGAGCCGCCTGATCTTATACGGAACCGACTCATGAAACCGGGCGCCGTTCGGAAGCAGAAAGAACAGATCCATGTCCTTGCTGAAAACTTCCGCATAGCAGACGCCTTTGGAAACCGGATATTCCTTTTCGTATTTGAGTTTGCCGTGCACGACCGCAACGGATCTCACACGCTCATCCGCGATCAGAATCTCATGCGTTGCAAGCAGCTTTGAAAAAGTATCGGCTTTGAGCCCCGTCAGGTAATTGGTGTGAACCACATTTTGATACAGATACGCCAGATCCTCGTTGATGTGGCCGAATGCGAGCTGCGTCTCCACAAACTGCTCAATATCCGCCATGTAGGCACGGTACAGCTCGGCATGTTTGTCTTTATTCTTAAGTACATACGCATACAGATATGCCACGCGGTCGTAAGGGAGCTCCGTGTGATAAGCAAAATAGCGAAGCGCCGCATCCGGAATCTCTTCCGGATCGTCATAGTCGATCGAGAGCAGATAATTCTCATAAACGCGCGTCAGCCAGATTTCCTGCAGAATTGCCTCACGGTACCAGATCAGATACTGCGGTCCGATCTTTTCCCCCTTGATAAGCATCGTGCAGAGCGCACTTAAAGCATCCTTGTCCCCGCGGGACAGGTAGCAGGCACGCAGGATCGCCTCCATGCGCGGCGAATACTCGCGAAAACGCCCTGCAAGATAATAGATCCGCTCGGCGATCTCGTCCGTCACGCATTCGTATTTCACCATGAAGTTCATTGTATAAAGCGCGAACTTTGTCGGTTTGGTAAGTATGGAAGGATTGTCAAAAAGAAGCAGCGCTGCTTCCAGATAAAGAAGCGGACTGTTGCATCCGCGCGCAAACAGATCATCCAAAAAGAGCCATTTCTTGGTCGGGCTCTTTTCATATTCGTCGCTGACAAAAAGCAGCACGCACCCGATCTTCCAATTGTCCGGGTAAGTATGATAGATTCGCTCGATCTCATCGGATTCTTTCAGGATCGATTCTTTTTTATCTGCGCACAGGATCATCAGATACAGGTAATAGCACCAGATTTCCGGACGCTTTTCCTCATATACCCGCTTTCTGTCGATCCGCTCCAGAACCCACTTAGCCTCGTTCATGCGGCTCTCCGCGATCAGCAGAACCGCTTCGAGGAGCTGATCCGGAATCGACTTATCCGAACCGATATCAAGCGACCTTGCATGCGTCGCTTTTGCTTCGGACAGCCATTCCTGTCTTGAGATCTGCTTGAGGGAAAAGCGCACATATTCCCGAATCATAAACATATTTTCGCGCTTTTTGGCGCGCCTCAGCTTCGTATATCGAACGTTCGGAAGCATCACACGGATCGGCACTTCCAAATGCACATATTCATTTTCCAGAATGATCTTACCGAAATTGCAGCCGCTATGAAGCTTTTGCTGTACGACGGAAAAATCAAGTTCACAACTGTTTCCGAGAAAATCGTCGTCTGTCAGCCTTTCCTTTTCGGATGTGAGAAAATCGCCGTCCATACGAACGGACAGATTCGTATAGCCCCAGCCGTTTCGGGCGATCACAAGCTTCTCGTTGCCGATATCGGGCATTGCGGTCAGATCGATCTCGGCCGGCGTTACGATATATTCGACCGGTCTTTTTTTCTTGACCGCAATCAGGAATTCTTCGATCCGCTGTTCACTGCGGACGCCACCGGAAAGTCCACGATACAGATTCAGATACTGCCTTTCGTTCCCAATCAGAATTTCCTTGAAGTGACGCGAATAGAAGAAGCGCACTGCTTCTTCCCAATTGGTCTTTGCAAGGTTAGCAAAGTGGAACAGGTTCTTTACATCGCCCATGGATGTCTCATATACTTCCTGAGACACCGTTACGGTAAACGGCAGGACGAATTCGCCGCATGTCGTCACCGCACAGAACTCGCCGCGGTACACTTCACCGTTTTCAAGGCCGCGGCCGTCAAAGCGATATGCGATCTGAATGGTGTTTCCGTGAAAATGATCGGATTCGCAGTTCATGCGCGTATCATTAACGACCACATAACCTTCTGCGTTCTCATTACCTGCATGAAAAATAAGGATACCCTCCGCGTCTTCGTCGGGGGCTACCAACAATCTGATCTCATCAACGGTAAAACCGATGTGATCATCCGTATGCAATTCGTCCAATGCCTCATCTCTGCCCATAATAACTCACTTTGCCAATATTATAACATAAAAAGAGCCCTCTCCGAAGAGAAGGCTCTCGCATTTTTTCAAAATAATCCGATCAACCTTTGAAATAACGAACTGCCGATTCAAACATCTTCAGATCGTAAATGCCGGGTACGTTCTTGTAAAGGCCCGATCCGATACGCTCTGTATGACCCATCTTCCCGATGATGCGGCCGTCAGGAGATGTGATGCCCTCAATCGCATAAACGGAATCATTCGGGTTAAAACGCACATCATACGTTGCGTTGCCGTCAAGGTCAACATACTGCGTTGCGATCTGTCCATTCGCAATCAGCTTCTGTACAAGCTCGTCGGATGCAACGAATTTGCCTTCGCCGTGCGAGATCGGAACATTGATGATATCGCCCACTTTCATATGAGAAAGCCACGGTGATTTATTGGATGCGATCCTGGTACGAACCATGCGTGACTGGTGACGTGCGATCGCATTATAGGTCAGCGTCGGGCTGTTCTCATCCGTATCGACGATCCGGCCATGCGGCACAAGACCAAGCTTTACGAGTGCCTGGAAGCCGTTGCAGATACCGCACATCAAACCGTCTCTCCGGTTCAAAAGTGCCGTCACCTCTTCCTTGATCGCTTCGTTTCTGAAGAATGCCGTAATAAATTTCGCCGAACCGTCCGGCTCGTCTCCGCCGGAGAAGCCGCCCGGGATAAATACCATTTGCGCCGTTTTCAGTTCGGAAGCAAACTGCTCAACGCTTCTCTTGATCCCTTCCGCGGAAAGGTTGTTGATCACAAGAATCTTTGCTTTTGCCCCTGCATCTTCCATCGCTTTTGCCGCATCGTATTCGCAGTTGGTACCCGGGAATACAGGGATCAAAACCTTCGGCTCCGTATGTCTGATCGAAGGGATCACGCGCCCTTTTGTCTCGTAGGATACATTGGAAACGGGACGTTCCTTCTGCGAGATATTGCAAGGATATACGCTTTCCAGCTTATCTTCATAGATCTTCTGCAGATCCGCAAGTGCAATGTTCGCGCCGGGATAGGTGATGCGCGGAACTTCCGTCAGCGTGCCGATCGTGATCGCATCGTCCACCTCATCCGTTACCTCCAACACAAAACCGCCGTACGTATAGCCGAACAGATCCTGCATCGTAAGACCGGCATCAAAGTCGCAGCCAAAGCCGTTGCCGAAGCACATTTTGAGTACCGCTTCCGCCACACCGCCGTAGCCGGGTGTATAAGCCGCCACCGCCGTGCCGTTATGAAGGAGCTCATCCACGCGGTCATAAAGGTCTAAAAGGGACGCCGTATCCGGCAGATTATGCGCTGTATAGTCCGGTTTCAGAAGAACGAGACGGTGTCCCGCTTCCTTTGCTTCCGGCGATACAATCCTGTCTGTCGTCTCTGTCGTAACAGCAAATGACACGAGTGTCGGCGGAACGTCGAGCTGTTCAAACGTACCGCTCATCGAGTCTTTACCGCCGATCGCCGCGACACCAAGCGCTTTTTGCGCTTCAAATGCGCCGAGAAGTGCAGAGAGCGGCTGCCCCCAGCGAGACGGCTCTTTGCCGGGTCTTGCAAAGTATTCCTGGAATGTCAGATAGACATCTTCAAACGAAGCACCGGTTGCGATCAGTTTGGATACGGATTCCACAACCGCCAGGTATGCGCCGTGATACGGACTCTTCTCCGTGATAAAAGGATTATAACCCCATGCCATGAGTGAGCAGTTGTCAGTGTGCTTCTTTTCTACGGAAATCTTCTGTACCATCGCCTGCACGGGTGTCTGCTGGTACTTACCGCCAAACGGCATCAGCACCGTGCCGGATCCGATCGTCGAATCGAAGCGTTCGGACAGACCACGCTTCGAGCATACATTAAGGTCGCCCGCAAGCGCTTTCAGAGTCGTTTCAAAATTCTCTCCGATCTCCTTTTCAAACGCTTCCGGCTTAGCCGTTTCTATCGTAATGTGCTTTTCCGCACCGTTGGAATCCAGAAATTCACGGCTGACATCCACGATCGTATTGCCGTTCCAGATCATGGTAAGGCGCGGCTCTGCTTTTACTTTTGCCACAACGGTCGCCTCGAGGTTTTCCTCACCCGCAAGTTCGATGAAGCGGCCTGCGTCCTTCGCTTCCACAACAACCGCCATACGCTCCTGCGATTCGCTGATCGCCA
>JAIKWO010000049.1 GCA_024684675.1 Lachnospiraceae bacterium | reverse complement strand
TGATCTTAAAAAATGCGAAGACCCGCTTTATGATTTCACTTCCGATGACGGGATCACGCATCGCGTCTGGATCATTGCAGAAAAAATGTTCATCGAGAAGATTGGGAAATGCTTTGCCGATATGAACGAGATTTACATTGCGGATGGTCATCATCGTTGTGCATCCGCGGTTCGCGTTGCCAAAATGAGACGGGAAGCGCATCCTGATTTCACAGGCAAAGAAGAGTTTAATTATTTCCTTTCGGTCTTGTTTCCGGATGATCAGCTGATGATCATGGATTATAATCGTGTTCTGAAAGACCTGAACGGGTATTCGGCGGAAGAACTGATGAAAGAGCTTCAAAAGGTTGCCACGATCGAACCCTGCAAAGATTCGCTGATAAAACCAGCGCAGAAAGGTGAAGTAACCATGTATCTGCAAGATAAATGGTATCTTCTTCGGTTTCATGATTTTGTAAAGTCAGAAGATCCTGTTAAGTCGCTTGATGTTTCCATCTTGCAGGAATATGTTCTGGAGCCTGTTTTTGGTATTCATGATCCAAAGACTGATGCACGGATTGACTTTGTAGGTGGGATCAGAGGTCTTGGCGAGCTTGAAAGAAGAGTGCATACGGATTGTAAGGTTGCTTTTGCCATGTATCCGACATCTATCCGCGAATTGTTTGCGGTTGCGGATGCAGGCCTCTTAATGCCGCCGAAATCTACGTGGTTTGAACCTAAGCTTCGAAGCGGTTTATTCCTTCATGAAATTGAACGATAGAAGAAAAAAGAACTCCCGGAATTGGGAGTTCTTTTTATATGTCAGCCGAAAAAGGGACTCGAACCCTCGACCCCTTCATTACGAGTGAAGTGC
The DNA here is from genome assembly GCA_024684675.1 of Lachnospiraceae bacterium. Taxonomy (GTDB): domain Bacteria; phylum Bacillota; class Clostridia; order Lachnospirales; family Lachnospiraceae; genus VSOB01. Next base: position 45,286 of record JAIKWO010000049.1, on the reverse strand, counting down.
TCTACCGACTGAGCTATTTCGGCATGTCCGACTTTTGTATTATAATGGTTCACACTTCTTTTTGCAAGGTGTTTTTTTCGTTTGATTCGACCCATTTCTCTTTTACAAGAGTAATTGAAAATGGTATACTAATACATGTATGTTCTAAAGAAATTTTTGTAGGTGAGATCATGGCAACAAGCAAGGCTGGAAGAAATTCGAACGGGGCGAGAGCCGGTAGAAACACAGCAAGGAAATCTTCCTCTTCGAGTTCAAAATCAAACGGTGGACAGAGTGATTTATCAAGAGAGATCTGTCTGATCCTCGCACTTGCGGCATCGGTCCTCCTTTTTTTATGCAATTTCGGCACGATCGGACCGATCGGTGATGTGATAAGCAGTGTTCAGTTTGGCATCCTTGGTCTGCCGGCATACGTATTTCCGATCCTTATTTTTATTGCCATTGTATTTAAAATGGCGAATAAGGCGAATGCAATTGCAACACTCAAGCTTGTAAGCGGTGTTGTTTTGTATCTGCTTGTCGGTATCGTTTGCGATATGATCTGGGGCTATCAGGTTACAGGCGACGATCAGACACTATTTGATATTTTGCCTGAAATCTATCGCCATTCGGCAGAGCTCAAGACCGGTGGCGGTATTCTTTCCGGTACGCTATCTTATTTACTGCATCATTTTCTTGCAAGAACCGGTACCATTTTGGTTTTGATCGTTCTGTTTTTAATCTGTGCGGTCATCATTTCCGAGCGATCGCTTTTAAGAGGCGTTCGTCAAAGCGGCGAATATCTTTATGAAAAGAGCAAAGAAGAGTCGCAAAAACGAAGGGAACGTGCTGAGATCCGCAGAGAAGAAGAGGAAAGACTTCGCAAAGAAGAAGAGCTTCGTCTTGAACAGGATGAGCAGGAAAAGATCCTGCGAATGGATAAAAAGGTCAGCGGCGTTATGGCAGACACCACGATTGAACTGAAACCGGAATCTGCACGACGTGATGATATCCATGAGATCACGGTTGACGATGATCTGCTTGATGAGGTAGAACATGTCCGTCTTCATGCAAAAGAAGCAGAAGAGCCTGACGTTCATTTATACCAAGAAGAGCCTGCATCCTTACCGGAAGAGGAAATCTTGGATGATGTTCCGAAACCTGTTGCAACATCTCGGAAAATGCCGAAGCCGATTGAAGCGGAACCTGTGCCCGAACAATCTAAAGAAACATTCGAAAGTCGTAAACCTGTCAGACGCGCCGGTAAGCCTGCTGTGTTTAAACTGCCTCCCATCGATCTGCTTACAAAAAGTGCCGGGGGAGGCGCAAAGGACTCTGCGGATTACCTGAAAACAACAGCAGAGCGCCTGACGCAGACATTAAAAAGTTTTGGCGTGGATGTAACCGTAACGGATATCAGCCAGGGCCCGAGCGTTACCAGATATGAAATGAAACCGGCGATTGGCGTTAAAGTCAGCCGGATTGTTAATCTGGCGGATGATATTAAGCTTAGTCTTGCTGCAACGGACATTCGAATCGAAGCGCCGATTCCCGGGAAGCAGGCAGTCGGAATCGAAGTACCCAATAAAGAGAATTCGACGGTCGCACTCCGTGATCTTTTGGAAAGCCGTGAATTTAAAGCAGCAACATCCAAAATCTCATTTGCTGTCGGCAAAGATATTGGCGGGAAGACGATCGTAACCGATATTGCGAAGATGCCGCATATGCTGATCGCAGGCGCGACCGGATCCGGTAAGAGTGTTTGTATCAACACGCTTATTATGAGTATTTTATATAAAGCAACGCCTGATGAAGTAAAGCTCATTATGGTTGACCCAAAAGTGGTTGAGCTTAGCGTTTACAACGGCATTCCGCATCTATTGCAGGAAGTCGTTACGGATACAAAGAAAGCGGCTGCGACGTTGAACTGGGCTGTTGCCGAGATGACCAAGCGCTATCAGGCATTTGCCGATATGGAAGTTCGCGATCTTGTTGGCTTTAATAAGAAAGCTGCAGAAATGGCCGGTCAGGAGAATGCACCTTCGATCATGCCGCAAATTGTGATTATTGTAGACGAGCTTGCGGATCTTATGATGGTAGCTGCAAAAGAAGTAGAAGACTCCATCTGCAGACTTGCGCAGCTTGCCCGGGCGGCGGGTATTCACCTGATTCTTGCAACGCAGCGTCCAAGTGTGGATGTTATTACCGGACTGATCAAAGCCAATATGCCGAGCCGTATTGCCTTTGCTGTTTCGAGCGGTGTGGATTCAAGAACAATACTCGATATGAACGGCGCAGAGAAGCTTCTCGGAAAAGGCGATATGCTGTTTTATCCTCAGTCTTACCCGAAGCCTGCACGTATTCAGGGCGCTTTCGTCTCCGATGCGGAAGTGGGCAAGGTTGTAGCATACCTGAAGGATCAGGCAGGTGGAAATGTTGTATATGATGAGACGATCAGTCAGGAGATCCAGGGGATGCAGCGTGTATCATCCGATTTCCAGGATTCTGACGGCGGTTCGGAATATGATGACTTATTTGCCGAGGTAGGGCGTTTTATCATAGACAGCGATAAAGCTTCGATCGGCTCTATCCAACGTAAATTCCGCGTTGGCTTTAATCGTGCGGCACGTATTATGGATCAGTTATGTGATGCCGGTGTTGTCGGTGAAGAAGAGGGCACGAAGCCGAGACGGATCCTCATGAGCCCGGAGCAGTTCGAACAATTTATTGAAGAGTATGTATAGAATTGGAGAAGTTGCATGAAGAGTGATATCGAGATCGCGCGTGAGGCGCAGATGTCCCCTATTACAGAAGTCGCTTCCGCACTTGATATTCCGGAAGAAGACTTGGAATTATACGGGAGATATAAAGCGAAGCTTTCCGAATCATACTTACGGCGGTTAAAGGATCGCCTGAATGGCAAGCTTATTCTTGTTACAGCGATCAATCCGACTCCTGCGGGAGAGGGGAAGACCACCGTGACAGTCGGTCTTGGCGAAGCATTCGGTAAGCTTGGCAAGAAAGCGGTGATTGCACTTCGTGAGCCGAGCCTCGGCCCTTGTTTTGGAATTAAGGGTGGCGCTGCCGGCGGTGGTTTCGCGCAGGTTGTACCGATGGATGATCTGAATCTTCATTTTACCGGAGATTTTCATGCGATCACGTCTGCCAACAACCTTTTAGCTGCTCTTTTGGATAATCACATACAACAGGGCAATGCACTTGGTATTGATACGCGTAATGTGATCTGGAAACGTTGTGAAGACATGAATGACCGTGTCCTTCGTAACATCGTAGTCGGCCTCGGAGAAAAGACTGACGGCGTTGTGCGTGAAGATCATTTTGTGATCACTGTGGCATCCGAGATTATGGCGATCTTATGCCTGGCGGAGGATCTTGATGACCTGAAGGCTCGCCTTTCCAAAATCGTTGTTGCTTATGACTATGACGGCAAGCCCGTGACTGCAAAGGATCTGCAAGCAGTCGGCGCAATGACGGCGCTTTTAAAAGACGCCATGAAGCCGAATCTGATTCAGACACTTGAGCATACGCCGGCAATTGTTCATGGCGGCCCTTTTGCCAATATTGCACATGGCTGCAACTCGCTCCGCGCAACAAAAGCAGCACTGAAAATGGCTGATTATGTAATTACGGAAGCCGGGTTTGGGGCAGACCTTGGCGCCGAGAAATTCCTTGATATCAAATGCAGGATGGGTAATTTGCAGCCGGATGCGGTTGTTCTTGTTGCCACGATCCGTGCACTTAAATATAACGGCGGTGTCGCAAAACAGGAATTAAATTCTGAAAATCTTGAAGCACTCCAAAAAGGTATTGCCAATCTGGAAAAACATATTGAGAACCTCCAGAAATACGGCGTCCCGGTTGTTGTTGCTTTAAATGCTTTTGTCAGTGATACAGAAGCGGAGATTGATTTTGTTCGTTCGTTTTGCAGTGCGCACGACTGTGCTTTTGCCCATGCAAAAGTATGGGAAAAAGGCGGCGAAGGCGGCATTGAGCTTGCGAATGAAGTACTTCGAATTCTTGATACGAAAAAGAGTGCGTACAAACCGCTTTATCCGCTTGGCTTACCGCTTGTTGAGAAGATTCGGATTTTGTCTGAAGAAATATATGGTGCCGACGGGGTCGATCTTTCTTCCAAAGCCGCTAAGCAATTGAAAAAGCTCGAAGACCTAGGCTATGGCGATCTGCCGATCTGTGTTGCCAAAACGCAATATTCGTTATCTGATGATCCCGCGCTCTTAGGAAGGCCGTCGGGGTTTAAGATGCACGTTCGCGAAGCGTATGTCTCTGCTGGCGCCGGTTTTGTGGTCATCCTTACCGGATCTGTTATGACAATGCCGGGACTACCGAAGCAACCTGCGGCATTTAATATTGATGTTGATCATGACGGACATATTGTCGGATTATTTTAGAACGGAGTAAACAAATGGCTCAAATTATAGATGGAAAAGCAATTTCACAGGCGATCAAAGATGAAGTGAAAGCTGCGGTGGAAAAGCTTAATAAGGATGGGATTGAGATTGCCCTTGCTGTTATTCAAGTGGGTGATGATCCCGCATCGGCAGTGTATGTCAATAATAAGAAAAAAGCATGTGCATATGTCGGTATACGTTCCCTTGCATATGAATTACCCGAAAAAACCTCGGAAGAAGAGCTTTTGGCACTTGTTCAGAAATTGAACGAAGATCCGTCCTGCAACGGAATTCTCGTTCAGCTTCCGCTTCCTTCTCATATTCGTGAAGATGTGATCATCAATGCGATCGCACCTTCCAAGGATGTGGATGGTTTTCATCCGGCAAATGTCGGTTCCATGCTGATCGGACAGCCCGGTTTTCTGTCATGTACACCGGCCGGCATCATTCAACTTTTAAAACGAAGCAATATTTCAATTGCCGGTAAGGAATGTGTTGTGATCGGAAGAAGTAATATTGTCGGAAAGCCGATGGCGGCGCTTCTCCTCCGTGAGAACGGTACCGTGACGGTGTGCCATTCCAAAACGCAGAATTTGAAAGAAGTCTGCAAGAGAGCGGATATTCTAGTTGTTGCGATCGGCAAGCCCAAGATGATAACAGCCGATTATGTTAAAGAAGGTGCTGTTGTGATTGATGTCGGGATTCATCGTATGGACAATAAAAAGCTCTGTGGCGATGTTGATTATGATTCGGTTTTCCCGATCTGCAGCGCAATCACACCCGTTCCCGGCGGCGTCGGTCCTATGACAATCGCAATGTTAATGTATAATTGTGTTCTTTCCGGAAAGGAAAACTCTGCTATATGAAATGTCTGAAGTGCGGACGTGAAGTCCCCGAAGGCAAATTGTATTGTGAACACTGCGGCGAAGAGATTATGATCGTTCCGGCATTTGAACCCGAAGTTGATCAGACACTCTCGGATGTCATGACGGATGTGACAACACACTTTCAGGTTGAAGAAGAGCAGAAAACGCTGAAAAAGGCAAAAAGCAAGACACTTCTTCTTTTTACGGTTGCGTTTTTGGTCGTCCTTTTTCTGGCAGGCATTATTTTTGAGATCGTGGCATATGTAAACCGCAATTCCGTAAGCTATCAGTTTTCACACGCAAAAGAAGCAATGGAAGACGGCCGTTACGATGATGTTATTCAGTATACATCGCGTGTCGCCGAGCTTGAGAGCACCAATCTTGAGGCGCGTCTTTTGTGTGCGGTTGCTTATGCGCGGAAAAATGACGAAAAGAATGCGCTGGAAGCTTACAAGCAGATCCTTTCGATTGACAGCCAGAATGAAGAAGCGCTTGACGGCATTATTTCGATTTATGAAAAAAACGGTGACGTAAGCGAGATCATGAAGCTTTTGTCCGGTGTGAAAGATAAGGCAACCAAAGAGAAATATACGCGCTTTTCCGCAGGCATGCCCATTTTTTCAAAAGAAAGCGGAATATATCGAGAAGCTGTCTATCTGGAGATCAAAGCACCTTCGGACGGAAGTATTTATTATACGACTGACGGTTCCATTCCAAGCGATAAAAGTCGCAAGTATACTTCGGCAATTGAATTGCCGGAGGGAGAAAGTCATGTAAAAGCGCTGTTCATCAACTCATTCGGCGTAAAGAGCGGTATTGCTTCCGCTGATTTTGAGATCATCTTAAAAGAAGCGCATGAACCGAAGGTCAGCCTCGAAAGCGGTGCCTATACGCAACCGAAGATGATCACGGTATCCGTTCCCGAGAATGAAAAAGTGTATTATACGACAGACGGTTCGGAGCCGAGTAAGAAGAGTCATCTTTACACTAAACCGATTCCGCTTCCTTTCGGAAATACGAAGTTTCGATTTGTTTCTTTTGTTGACGATGAAGTAAAAAGTGAGATCGTTTCCTGTAATTATAACTTTACGTTCGATGCTGTTACATCAAGAGAACTTGCGCTGATCATGCTAAACGATTATTTGCTGAAACACGGTGTTTTGACGGATGCCGGCGGCGGCGTTCCCGGAAGGCCGGGCAATAATCTGTATTTTTGCGATACTGCGATCAGCTTAAACAACAGAAACTACTATTTGATCGAAGAGTATTATAACGACGGGGAAGGCAACGTAGCCCCGACCGGAATTATGTACTGCGTCGGCGCGGAGAACGGACAGTTGTTTACCGCATCATCCGATGATGCAGGACATTTCAGCGTTGTATCAATAGGTTAATGAATATTGGGATCTTGCGTCCACGATTATATGAGGAGGAGTGTTATGTTTAAGATTTTAGATGCCAAAGAGTTGACGAATAACATTTATTCTATGGTCATCGAAGCAAAGAGAGTTGCCAAGACGTGCGAACCCGGACAGTTTATCATTGTTCGCATGGACGAAGAAGGCGAACGTATTCCGCTTACCATTTGCGATTACGACAGAGTGGCGGGAACGGTTACAATCGTGTTTCAGACCGTCGGAGCTGAGACAACCAGAATGTCTTCTCTGAAAGCAGGCGACTGTTTTGCCGATTTTGTCGGTCCTTTGGGACAACCGTCCGAGTTTGTAAAGGAAGATTTGACTTCGCTCAAAAACAAGAAGATTCTTTTTGTGGCGGGTGGTGTCGGTACAGCACCTGTATATCCGCAGGTAAAATGGCTCCACGAAAAAGGAATTGATGCAGACGTAATCGTTGGCGCAAAGACAAAAGGTCTTTTGATCCTTGAAAAAGAGATGCAGGAGGTAGCAGGAAATCTCTATGTCACAACAGATGACGGATCCTATGGCAGAAGTGGTATGGTTACGGAAGTGATCAAAGACCTTATTGTCAATGAAGGTAAAAAATATGATGTTTGCGTTGCGATCGGACCGATGATCATGATGAAATTTGTTTGCAAGCAGACAGCAGAATTTGATCTTCCGACAGTTGTTTCATTGAATCCGATTATGGTTGACGGAACCGGCATGTGCGGAGCCTGCCGTGTGACAGTCGGCGGTGAGGTTAAGTTTGCATGCGTGGACGGTCCTGAATTTGACGGGCATCTCGTTGATTTTGACCAGGCGATGAAACGTCAGCAGATCTATAAGACACAAGAAGGCAGAGCAATGCTTCGTTTGACAGAAGGAGCCACACATCACGGTGGATGTGGCAATTGCGGAGGTGACAAATAATGGATGTATTAAATAGAATTCCCGTTCGCGAACAGGATCCGAAAGTTCGTGCGACTAATTTTGAAGAAGTTTGCCTTGGATATAACAAAGAAGAGGCTATGCAGGAAGCCTCCAGATGTATTAATTGTAAGAATGCGCAATGCGTGCAGGGGTGTCCTGTAGCGATCCGCATTCCCGATTTTGTTGCCAAGGTTAAAGAAGGAAATATCGAAGAAGCATATCAGATTATTAGTGAATCCAGTGCGCTTCCGGCTGTTTGCGGTCGTGTTTGCCCGCAGGAAAGCCAATGCGAAGGCAAGTGTATCCGCGGTATCAAAGGTGACCCGATTTCAATCGGCAAACTGGAGCGTTTTGTTGCGGATTATGCTTCTGAACACGGCGTTAAGCCGACTCCGGCTAAAGAAAAGAACGGTCACAAGGTTGCGGTAATCGGTTCCGGTCCTGCCGGTCTTACATGCGCTGGAGATCTCGCCAAGATGGGGTATGATGTGACTGTATTTGAAGCGCTTCACCAGCCCGGTGGTGTTTTGATATACGGTATTCCCGAATTCCGTCTTCCGAAGGAAAAAGTGGTTGCCAAGGAAATTGAAAATGTAAAAGAACTCGGCGTGAAGATTGAAACCGATGTTGTTATTGGCAAATCCACCACGATCGACGAGCTGATCAAGGAAGAAGGTTTTGAAGCCGTATTCATTGGTTCCGGTGCGGGACTTCCGAAATTTATGGGTATTCCCGGTGAACAGGCGAATGGTGTCTTTTCCGCAAATGAATACTTAACCAGAAGTAATCTGATGAAAGCGTTTAAAGAAGATTCTGCTACGCCGATCATGCGCGCAAAGAAAGTGTGCGTTGTCGGCGGCGGAAATGTTGCGATGGATGCTGCCAGAACCGCGCTTCGTCTTGGCGCTGAAGTACATGTTGTATATCGTAGAAGTGAGGAAGAACTACCTGCCAGAGTGGAAGAAGTCCACCACGCAAAGGAAGAAGGTATCATTTTTGATCTGCTTCGCAATCCGGTTGAGATTCTCGCCGATGAGAATGGCTGGGTGAAAGGCATGCGGGTGATCAAGATGGAACTCGGTGAGCCTGATGAGTCAGGAAGAAGAAGTCCCGTTGCTGTTCCCGGATCCGAATATGAAATTGATTGTGATGCCGTGATCATGTCTCTCGGCACATCTCCGAATCCGCTGATTTCTTCCACTACGGAAGGACTTGAAACAAACAGACGCAAATGCATCGTTGCTGATGAAGAATTCGGCAAGACAACCAAAGACGGTGTATATGCGGGTGGCGATGCCGTTACCGGAGCCGCTACCGTTATTCTCGCAATGGGTGCGGGTAAAGCCGGTGCAAAAGGGATTGATGAATATATCAAAAACCGTTAATGGTCTGCTTATCATAGGAGAGAAAAGATGCCCTGGTGTCCGAAATGCAAAAATGAATATCGTGAAGGGATCTCGGTCTGTGCCGATTGTGGCATAGAACTGGTGGATTCACTACATGAAAGTGACGTGATCCTTACTTTCGGTGAAAAAGAACAAATGGAAAGACTGCTGGCGTTTCTTGATTACAACAAGATTTCTGGAGCATATCTTTCAGAAGATCCGAATGAGCATGTTTTTGAACTTCGCGTTCCGACAGATATTCTTGATGCGGCAAAGCATGCGGCCGCAGTCTTTATGATCGAAGAGAATAAGGAAACGCTGGATACGTGTGAGCAGGAAGAGACTCCCGATGCCATCGTAAATACCAAAGGCCCGTACAAAAACAATGCGCAAAAAGCAGAAGAGTTCCGCTCTTCCGGTTATGTTCTTGTTATCGTGGGTGCGCTTGGACTGATATTTGATGTTCTGATCGCAACAGGTGTTGTTTCCTTTGCTTTTTTCGGGCAGAATAACTACCTTGCATACGGCGTAATGGGATTCATGTTTCTTGCTTTTCTCATTATTGGCGTTCGCTCTTTTTCCTCTGCCAAAACGTATTCAGGCAAGATCGAAGAAGAGAACCAGCTCAAAGAGGAAATTCTTTCGTGGGCAAGCCAATCTCTTACAAAAGAAACTGTCGATGCGCATGCGGAAATATCCGGATTATCGGAAGAAGAAAGTTATTTTAAGCGTTTCGATGCCATGAAGCGTATGACAACCTCGAAATTTATGAATTTGGACAGTGCTTTTGTCGACGCACTGCTTGATGAATTATATCCGCAGATCTTTGGTGATTAAAATGAAGATCAGTATCGTTTGCGTTGGTAAGATCAAAGAATCATTTTACAGAGAGGCGATCGCAGAATATGCGAAACGCCTCTCCAGATATTGTAAACTTGAAATCTTTGAAGTCTCTGACGAAAAAACGCCTGATAAAGCTCCCGAAGCGGAAGAGAACCGGATTCTCGAGAAGGAAGCGTCCAGAATCGAGCCCGTTCTCAAAGACGACTCTTACAAGATCATTCTTGATATCGGCGGGAAAACCTTTGATTCTGTTGCGTTTTCCGAGAAAATCGAGTCGCTTGCGATCGGTGGCATCTCGCATATTACGTTTATTATTGGCGGTTCGCTTGGTTTGTCCGAGCAGATCAAGAAGATCGGGGATCTAAAGATCAGTTTTTCCGATATGACATTTCCGCATCAATTGATGCGCGTGATCTTATTGGAACAGATCTATCGTGCGTATCGGATTATGAATCACGAGCCGTATCATAAATAGAAATAAGTCCGAAAGGAACAGTAACATGAAGAAGTTTTTAAAAAATGTGTTGATCCTCTTTATCGCATTTGTGCAGGTTTGTATGGTTCCGGCATTATGCCTTCCTGTCCACGCGGAAGAATCGATCACAAAATCGACTGTCGGTGAGATGAAAGCAGGTTCGCTGAATCAGAAGCTGATTGTTACCGTTAATGGTAAAACGTTATCCGTTACCATGAAGGACATTGCCAAAATGCCGCTTGATCTGTATGGAGAAAACGGTGTTTATCGGGACGCTGTTGTAACAGACATGGCGCTCTTGGGCGGTTTTTTTAAGAAGATCGAAAAAAAAGCGGGCAATAATCGACAGTTGAAAGCCGATGTGAAAGTGCAGATCGTAACAGCAATTCAGCAGACAGCTGTCCAAGGAACAACGGATGATCTTGTTTTCGCATTGACTGAAGAACATTTTGATCAATTAAAAGAAGAGCCAAAGAAAGAGGACAAGAAAGAAGAAGAAAAAAAGGAAGAGGAAAGACCGAGTGTTCTTCTTGCCCTCCCTGCTGATATTGCGCCGGCTTATCAGATTCAAGGAAGCTGCAAGACTTCTTTTAAAGGAAGCACCGCGAACAGGAAAAAGAATATCGCGATTGCTTCTTCGAACTTAAACGGACTTGTTCTTGAACCGGGTGCTTCATTTTCCGTGAGTGAACAGATTAAGCCCAGAACATCAGCGAATGGTTATCGTACTGCCGGCACTTATGAGGCCGGAAAAGTCATTCAGGCGATGGGCGGCGGCATTTGCCAGGTTTCCTCTACAACATACAATGCTGCAATGAACAGCGGATTAACAATTCTGGAAAGACACCAGCACAGTATGCCTGTTCATTATCTGCCGCTTGGGGTTGACGCGGCGATCTCATCCGGATCCAAAGATTTGAAGATTCGCAACGATTATGAATTTCCGGTTGTGTTTGAGGCTTATACAAGCGGTAACAATTTGATCGTAAATGTTTACACGAATCAATTATTGATGAATGGATATTCATATCGTTTCCATTCCGTTAAGACAGGTTCCTTATCTGCAAAGAGTTATTTGGAAGTATCCAAGGATGGCGCTGTTGTTGAAGATCGTTTTATTGCATCCTCCAAATATATGCCGCTTTCCGAATAAAGGAGATTATGACTAAAGATTTTTCCATGCACATTTCCATACCGTCTACGCATATGCAGAATGTTTTCGGTGAGAGAGACTGTTTCGTTCGCAAGATTGAGAATGCGTTTCATGTCATGATCGTAAACCGAGATGATGAAGTCAAGGTGATCGGTGAAGAGCGGAATGCGAAAAGGGCTGCTTCCGTGTTACATAATCTTGTGATTTTATCGGAGCGCGGAAATATGATAGAAGAACAGAATGTCGATTATACGATAGAGATGAGTAACGAGGATAAAGAAGATACACTGGCATCAATAGACGGTTCCATTATCTGCCATACGGTCAGCGGGAAACCTATTAAACCCAAAACGCTCGGGCAGAAAGAGTATGTTGATGCGATACGTGACTCCATGATCGTGTTCGGACTTGGACCTGCCGGTACCGGTAAGACATACCTTGCAATGGCCATGGCAATCACTGCTTTTAAGAATGATGAAGTGAGCAGGATCATTCTGACAAGACCCGCGATCGAAGCAGGAGAGAAGCTTGGTTTCCTACCGGGTGATCTCCAAAGTAAAGTCGACCCTTATCTGCGCCCGTTGTACGATGCGTTATATCAGATCATGGGTGCGGAAAGCTTCCAGAAAAACATGGAAAAAGGGTTGATCGAAGTCGCGCCGCTTGCCTATATGCGCGGGCGTACACTTGATAATGCATTTATTATCCTCGACGAGGCACAGAACACTACGCCGGCACAGATGAAAATGTTTCTTACACGAATCGGTTTCGGCTCGAAAGTCGTGATCACGGGAGATTCTTCACAAAAAGATTTGGCACAAGGAACGGTTTCCGGTCTGGATATTGCCGAGCGTGTTTTAGCCAAAATTGATGATATCGCATTTTGTAGGCTGACAAGCAAAGATGTCGTGCGTCATCCGCTTGTGCAGAAAATCGTTAAAGCATATGAAGCCTACGAAAACCGTGATAAGAAAAAGCCACAGCGTTTTACGAAAAAGACGGGAAGAACAGGTAATTAATCGTAATGAATCGCAATACTTGGAAAGAAAACCTATTGCATATCATTCTGGTCGTTGAGACAGGATTATGCGCATTAGCCGCGACCTATTTATACACCGGCAATGCACAAGAAATGGTTCGTAACACGATCGTCATGCTGACTGCTGCGATCTCCATTTCGTTTGGCTGGAACTACGGAAAAACGATTCACGTGCTGCTTTATAACAATGAAATGCATTTTAAGCGTTTTTGGTTTTTTTATGTGGTAGCGATTCTGTTTTCCTGCTTTTTACCTCTTTTTCCGTATTCTGTTTGGCCGATTCTGGCATTTGCGCTTGCATTTGCCTTTTTCTCCAATCCGTTTTTAGGCGTTTTTTCATATACAGCCGTTTTGATGATGCCGATTCTGATCGCGGATGCACCGGTCAGCATTTTCTTATTCTATTTTGTTTCCGGTATGGTTGCGATCATGCTGTTTCAGTATGTTGATGAGGGTTTTCGTGTTGTTATCCCTATTGTCGTAACACTTTTATTCTTTTTTTTATCGGAAACATCCGTTATTGTGCTGTTTATTAATGAACAGTTGTCATGGACACTGTTTGTTTTGCCGTGTTTGAATTTGTTTTTAAATACACTGCTTTTGATGAGCGTCTTAAAGTATTTCAGTTTTACGATCGTTCATCAGTTCAAGTCCCGGTTCCTTGAGATCAATGATCCTGAATTTGTTCTGATGTCGGATCTGAAAGCAAGGTCGCGAGATGATTACTTTTTGGCAATCCATACCGCATATTTCAGCGAGCGAATTGCCAATGCAATAGGCGCAGATGTTGATCTTACCAAAGCCTGTGCATATTATCACCGTTTTGGAAAGATTGAGCGAATGTTTGGGAATACGACCGCGAAGGAGACGGATATTCTGGCTGATATATGCAAAAAGAATGACTTTCCGCCCGGTGTAATCGATGTGCTCACGGACTGCGTCAGTCGCCGCTATGAATCCAAAGAGAGCACAATCGTCATGTATTCTGATGCGGTTGTCACTTCAATTCTGTACCTACTTCGTAAAGATCCGGAGACAAAGCCTGATTATCTGCAAGTCATTGATCTGATCTTTAAAAAGAAAGAGGAGAGCGGATGCCTTCGTAATAGCAAGATCTCCATACATGATTTGATTGAAATGAAACAAGTGTTTATCAAGGAGAAGCTTTATTATGACTTTTTATCTTGAAAATGAGCATGATGAAACATTTGATTTTGATCCGGAAGATGTGATCAGACGCGTGATGGAACAAGTTCTTTCGGACGAGGCATGTCCGTATGATGCAGAAGTGAATGTACTTATGACCGATAATGCCGGCATTCATGCGTATAATAAGGCGCATCGCGGAATTGACAGTCCCACAGATGTTTTGTCGTTTCCGAATATAGAATATTCGTATCCGTCAGACTTTTCTCATTTGGAAGAGGATAGTGCCGATTATTTTGATCCTGATTCCGGTGACCTTATTTTGGGAGATATTATTATTTCCACTGATAAAGTCAGAGAACAGGCAAAAGAGTACGGACATAGTGAAAAACGTGAATTTGCTTTTCTTCTGGCGCATAGTTTTTTCCATTTGTGCGGTTATGATCATATGACACCGGATGAAGCGGCCGTTATGGAAAAGAAGCAGGAAGATGTTCTGCAGAAATTAGGGATCACAAGAGAATAATTGTTAGTGAACGAGGGGGGAGTCGTGAACGAACAAAGAGAAAATCGTCAATCAAATTACATCATGCGCGGCGGAATTATGTCGATCGCTATCCTGTTCGCCGGTTTGTGTGCGATCATTGGAAGAGTTCTCATATCAAGCTGTTATGCAAACGCAGGGATCGGTATCTTTTCTGCGTCTTTTGGATTGTTTGGGCTTTTCTGCATCTGCTTTTCCTATATGCTTCCGATCGTGCTTCGCGCGTTGATGCTGCCGAGAGTGCGTCAGCATCAATATTGCAATGCGCGTGCAATCTGTAAAGTTGGAAGCCTTTTTTCGATCGTATTTTCACTGGTTGGCGCAGGCTTGCTATTCTGGAAGGGGCAAGATTGGGCAATGCTTCTTTTTGCGGATCGTTATGCAAAGATCACCTTGATGCCGCTTTGCGTGTTGCTGCTTTTATGTGCGTTCAATGGATCCCTTCGTGGTTACTTTATGGGTTATGGCGTGGATGCGCCTGCGGCAATCTCCGTTGTGATCGAGCAGTTTTTTTCTGTATGTATCGGTACAGTTTTGATGTTCGTATTTGATGACTATGGCGCAAAAGTAGGCGTGCTTTTATTAAACAGCGACTATGCTTTTGTATACGGTCTTCTCGGATTTTATATTGGAATGATAACGGGATCGATCCTTTCGCTCCTTTTTCTTTGTTTTGCATATTTTTCGACGAAAGCACAGTACCTGAAAATGCAGAAAAAAGAATCATCCAAAATGAGGGAGCCGCTTTCAAGAAGTATCACGCTTTTTGTTTTATTCTTGCTGCCGTTTATTATTTTAGCACTATTTTTAAGAGGAAACGTCATTTTTGCCCAGATCGCTTTTCGGTTATTCGTAAACGGAAGTCTTTCGGATGATCTGATTATCAATGAATGGGGAGCGTATTACGGGATCTATCGTGTACTCTTTGCTATTCCGCTTTTGATTGCCGCTGCAATGGGGTATTGCCAACAGACATTGCTTCCGGGTTTAATCAAGCGACAGGCAATGCAGCACCTCCGTGATCGGCTTCAAAGCGTGTTGAAAGCATCGGCAATGTTTGTATTTCCCATGATCGTATGGATTGGATGCTCGGGTAACGCGATCCTGTTTATGCTGAATCACAGAGCGGACGCGGATCTTGCCGGGAAGCTTCTTTTGATTGGGATTATTCCGACGGTTTTGTTTGCTTTTTCGATCCTCTTTATTGAGACGCTGTTTGCGTTAAACGAAGGCCGTAAAGCATTTATATGTGCAGGTATCGGATTGCCGGTCTATCTGTTTTTACTTTACGTGATGCCGGAAGTATTCCATTTGAATATCTTTGGGGTTCTTTATGCGGATTTGATTTGCAGTTTTGTCTTGTTTGGATTATGCGGGTTTTTTGTTAAGCAGACCTCCGGTTTAAGAGGCAGTTTTTTCAGATGCCTTGTACCGACTTCGCTTGCATCTTTGATTATGGGGGCTGTCTTGTATTTCATGAACCGTGCATTGATCAGCGTGTTGCCGGCCGGCGTTTTGTTTGCACTTTTGCTTTTGACCGGTGTTTTGATCTATCATGTATTGCTTGCGCTTTTACATGGAGCTGACGAACGTGATCTGAAATGTATTCCGTTTGGAAGAGTTATAATTTTTGTTTTAAGGCAGATTCGATTGATGTAGGAAAGGGTATTCATGAAAATAGCAGTGGTGGGCGGTGGCGCATCCGGTTTGATCGCAGCGATCTCTGCAGCGAACAACGGAGCTGAAGTCACCGTTCTGGAAAAGAATGACCGAATCGGCAAAAAAATATTGGTAACGGGTAACGGAAAATGCAATTTGTCTAATACTGCGTTTTCCGCTTCGCATTATTATACAAAAGATTCGAATTATATGATGTCACGCTTTTCCGAGTTCGGTGTGGAGGATACCATTTCATTCTTTTCTTCCATCGGACTTCTTTTAACGGATAGAGACGGCTATTTATATCCGCGTTGCGAACAGGCTTCCGCAGTTCTTGATGTTTTGCGTTTTACGCTTGAAAGGCTTCATGTACGAATGGAAACTTCATGTGAAGTCATCAGCGTTACGAAATCGGATGATCAATTTACAGTCAGAACAAATCGAAGCGAAGAGCGATATGATCGAGTCATCGTATCCTGTGGAAATATAGCGGGATTGAATGCGCCCAAAGGAAAGAGGCTGCAACCGAATGCATTCCTTTCTCTGTTTCCTTCTTTTCATTTTAAAACGGCACCTTTTACACCCGCGCTGACAGCGCTTCGCTGCAGCGATTCGTATTGCAAAGCACTGGCCGGGATGCGCGCGAAAGGCATGTTGTCATATTATGATGGCGACGGGATAAAATCTGATAAAGGTGAAGTACAGTTTACGGATTATGGTGTTTCGGGAATTCCGGCTTTTCAGTTAAGCAGACAGATCGGATACCGGTTAATGAACGAATCATCTGTCCCGTTGTTTTTTGACTTTTTCCCTGATCTTTCCGATTCCGAATGGGAAGAGTCGATCAAAAAACGTTATCATACACTCGGAGAGCTTTCGCTGGACCAATTTTTTACAGGATTAGTGAATAAGAAAATGATTCCCGTTCTTTTAAAAGAAAGCGGATTAAAAGGGCAGGTGCAAACGGTTTCTATTTCAGTGCCTCGTGTTTTGGAAGCCGCTGCTTTGCTAAAGCGATTTCCTTTTACCTGTACATCACTCAATCCATATCAGAATGCGCAGCTTTGTGCAGGCGGAGTTCTTCTTTCAGAACTGAACGAACAATTTGAAGCAAAATCTGTTAAGGGATTATATATGACAGGTGAAATTTTGGATGTTGACGGTATGTGCGGCGGATATAACCTGCAATGGGCCTGGACCAGCGGATTTCTGGCGGGAAGGAGTGCTTCATGCTAAGAATCGCGCAATGTAAGCTCGAAGTCGGTCATTCCGAAGATGCGCTTACACAAAAAATTCGTAAGATGCTCTGCCTAAAAGCAAATGATCATTTGTCGTACTCCGTTTTCAGAAGGTCACTTGACGCACGTAAAAAGCCCTCGCTATTTTACGTCTACACGATCAATTGTGAAGTGGATCATGAGGAAACTGTCCTTAAGAGAGCTTCTAAAAACGGTGTTATTCGCTTAAATGAACAGGTTTACAAATTTCCCCATCCCGGCAAAATGAGACTATCTCATCGTCCTATTATTGTCGGTACAGGGCCTGCCGGGCTTTTTTGCGGGTATTTTCTTGCAAAAAACGGCTATCGCCCGATTCTTTTAGAACGGGGGAAGGACGTGGATTCCAGGATGAAGGATGTTGAACATTTCTGGGCTACAGGTCGACTTGATCCGTCCTCCAATGTACAGTTTGGTGAAGGCGGAGCCGGAACATTTTCTGATGGAAAGCTTAACACACTTGTTAAGGACAAAGATGGTCGTGGAAGAGAAGTGCTTCGCGTTTTTCAAGAAGCAGGGGCTCCCGGCGATATTCTGGTTGACGCGAAGCCGCATGTCGGAACCGACATTCTATGCAAAGTGGTAAAGACTATGCGGGAAGAAATCATTCGGTGCGGCGGAGAAGTTTTGTTTGAGTCGCAACTCGTCGACATTTCGATCAAGGACGGCGCATTATCGGAAATCGTTGTTTCTAAAAGAACTTCCGAACAAAACGTAGTGATCCCTTGCAATTGTCTGGTTCTAGCGATCGGACACAGTGCACGCGATACGTTTTCCATGCTCGATGCACATGGTTTTCCGATGCAGGCTAAAGATTTTGCGGTCGGCTTCCGTGTGGAACATCCGCAGGAAACAATTGACCTTGCTCAGTACGGGCAAAAACGTGGTGATCTTTTGCCGGCTGCCGCCTATAAAGTTACATTTCAGGCCTCCAACGGTCGGAGTGTTTACTCGTTCTGTATGTGCCCGGGCGGGTATGTAGTCAATGCATCTTCTGAGCCGGGAAGACTTGCCGTTAACGGAATGAGTTACAGTGGACGGGACGGTGTTCATGCAAACAGTGCGATCATTATGAGTGTTACAAGAGCGGACTATCCCGATGATTCTCCGCTTGCCGGTGTTTCGTTTCAGCGCGAACTTGAAGAAAAGGCATATCATGCGGGAGGCGGAAAAGTCCCGGTTATGACGCTTTCGTCTTTTAAGGCGCATTTTCATGGGAATGCTTTCCCGATTGATGAGAATGTACCGTCCCCATGTATAAAAGGACAGTATTGTTTTTCAGATATCACAAAGATTCTTCCGGATACGCTTAATGAAGCGTTTCTGGAAGGGATGGAACATTTTAACAAACTGATTCCCGGGTTTTCCGAAGAACACGTTTTGATCGAGGCTGTTGAGAGCAGGACTTCTTCTCCTGTTCGGATTATGCGAGATGGAATGACTTTGGAAAGTGAAATGCGGGGCATTTATCCATGCGGCGAAGGCGCCGGTTATGCCGGTGGAATCATGTCTGCTGCCATGGACGGTATGCGTGTCGCAGAAGCGATCGCTGCAAAATATGCCCCTTTTGAGGACGAGACATGAATATGGATGAACGAATTGCGCGGATTAATGCACTTTATAAGAAATCCTGCGCAGAAGGTCTTACGGATGCGGAAAAGAAGGAGCAGGCGCTCCTTCGGGCGGAATATGTCGAAAGTATCCGCAGGAATTTAAAGAGTCAGCTTGACAATATTGATATTGAGAACGAGGATGGAACCATTACCAATCTCGGTGAAAAATATGGAAACAAAAAAAGATCTTAGAAAACGAGCATCCGTTGCTCGTGACAGCATTTCCGCTTTGGATCGAAAACAAAAAAGCGATCAAATTTTGTCACATTTACTAAACAGTGATCTGTATCGGAATGCTGACTGCGTGATCACATATGTATCCTTTCGAAGCGAAGTCAATACGATCTCTTTAATCGGAGATGCGATCAAAGACGGGAAGACTGTTTTTTGCCCGAAAGTGAATGGGGATTCCATGTCGTTTTTTCAAGTGAAAGATCTCTCTTCATTAAGGTCGGGTGTATTCGGAATCTTGGAGCCTGCGGGGACGGAACCTGTTTTTTCAAGAAATGACTTCAGTGATGTGCTCGTTCTTGTACCCGGGCTTTCTTTTCAACCGGACGGTTCCAGACTTGGTTACGGCGGCGGATACTATGACCGCTTTCTTTTTGAGAATTCCTCTCTTATTAAAGTGGGATTATGCTATAGCGAGCAGTTAAAAGAAAACGTTATAATGGACGAGCATGATATGAGAATGGATTATCTGATCACAGAAAACGGCATCATGGATTGCAATCCGAAAATAGGTAAGAAATGAACGAATTAGAGAATCAACTTGAATATATTGAAAAATGTAAAAAATTAATCGAACGGATCGCGGAAGAAAAAGGCAGATCGCTTACGGCATGCATTTCGACGTTCGGCTGTCAGATGAATGCGCGAGATTCGGAAAAACTGACAGGCATCCTGAAACAGGCAGGATACGTGATTACGGAGGATGAGAACGCGGATTTTGTCCTTTATAACACCTGTACGGTGCGTGATAACGCCAATATGCGTGTTTATGGAAGACTGGGCGTACTAAATGGTTACAAAAAGCGTAACCCCGATATGAAGATCGCACTTTGCGGTTGTATGATGCAGGAAGAAACGGTCGTTGAAAAAATCCGCCAGAGCTATCGTTTTGTTGATCTGATCTTTGGAACGCACAATATTTTCCGTTTTGCCGAGCTTTTGTACCGTACGCTGACCGAAACGCAAACAGTCATCGAACTATGGAAGGAAACGGACAAAATTGTTGAGGATTTGCCCGTTGAGCGAAAATATCCCTTTAAATCAGGTATCAATATCATGTTCGGCTGTAATAATTTTTGCAGCTACTGTATCGTCCCTTATGTAAGAGGACGGGAGAGAAGCCGTGAGCCGGAAGAAATCATAAAAGAAATACGTGCCCTTGTCAAAGACGGTGTCAAAGAAGTTATGCTTCTTGGGCAGAATGTTAATTCATATGGCAAAAATCTGGCCGATCCGATTTCATTTGCTGAACTGTTAAGGCGTGTTCATGCAATCGAGGGTCTTGCGCGTATCCGTTTCATGACATCGCATCCGAAAGATCTTTCCGATGAATTAATTGAGGTCATGAAGACGTCTCCGAAGATTTGCAGGCATTTGCATTTGCCGCTTCAATCCGGTTCTACGCGTATACTCAAGGCAATGAATCGCCGCTATACAAAAGAAGATTATCTTGCGCTTGCCGATAAGATCAGAAAAGAGATACCGGATATTGCGATCACGACAGATATTATCATCGGATTTCCGGGTGAGACCAAAGAAGATGTGGATGAGACAATCGATGTGATCAAGCATGTCTCATTCGATAATGCCTTTACGTTCATTTATTCCAAACGAACCGGGACCCCTGCTGCAGCAATGGAGAACCAGGTTCCCGAAGAAATCGTCAAGGAAGGGTTCGACCGTGTTTTGAAGGTAGTTCAGGAGACGGCCAAAAAGCAGGCACTTCTATTACAGGGGCGTATCGAATCCGTTCTGGTAGAAGAACCAAACGAGCATGACCCATCCCTTTTAACGGGGCGAATGTCCAACAACATGCTTGTGCATTTTCCCGGGGATACCTCTTTGATCGGCAGTATCGTCAATGTTTCTTTGGATGAATGCCATGGATTCTATTATTTTGGAAAAAGAGTTGAGCAGTAATGGATATGAACCTAAATCTTGCCGGCATCACGCCGATGATGGCAAAATATCTTGAAACAAAAGAAGAATACAAGGATTGCATACTTTTTTACCGACTGGGTGATTTCTACGAAATGTTTTTTGACGATGCAATCACGGCATCAAGAGAACTTGAAATCACATTGACCGGCAAAAACTGTGGCTTGGAGGAACGAGCGCCGATGTGCGGCGTGCCTTTTCATGCAGTCGATGCATACTTGAACAAGCTGGTTTCCAAAGGATATAAAGTAGCCATCTGTGAGCAGGTTGAGGACCCCAAACTTGCTAAAGGGCTTGTCAAACGTGAGGTCACCAGAATTGTTACACCCGGTACAAACCTAAATATTCAAGCGATGGAAGAGAGCCGAAACAATTTTCTTATGTCGATCGCGTTCCTAGTTGGCAGGATCGGTATTTCTGTCGCAGATGTAACAACTGGAGATTATTATCTGACGGAGGTTGAGGACCTTAAGAAAGTAATGGATGAAATCACGCAGTATCATCCATCCGAGATTATTTGTAACGAAGCTTTTACTGTCAGTGGTTTTGATCTTAATGACATACGTTCAAGACTCGGGATTGTGATCTATCCGCTTGGCCCGGAGTACTTTGATGATAATAACTGTATCAATTGCCTGCAAAAGCATTTTTCCGTCGGATCGCTTTCGGGTCTCGGACTGGATGATTTTCCAAGCGGGATGATCGCTGCCGGCAGCCTTTTGCAGTACTTATATGAGACGCAGAAAACTTCACTTTCGCATTTTACGCACCTGACACCTTATCTTGTAAGCAAATATATGCTTCTTGATTCCGCGACAAGACGCAATCTGGAACTGACTGAAACGATGCGCGAGAAGCAGAAACGCGGTTCGCTTCTGTGGGTTCTTGACAAAACAAAGACAGCTATGGGCGCGCGTTGCTTGCGTACATGGATAGAACAACCGCTGATCGATAAAACAGAAATCGAGAACCGATTAGATGCGGTTGATGAGCTTTGCCATGATGCAGTATCAAGGGATGAGATCAGAGAGTATCTGCAACCCGTTTATGATCTTGAAAGACTTCTTGGAAAAGTCAGTTACAAATCTGCAAACCCGCGAGACATGCTTGCTTTTGCATCCTCTTTAGAGATGATGCCGCCGATCAAGACGGTTCTTTCTGATGTTAAGAGTGTTTTACTCTCCAAGATCAACGAATCGATTGACGGTTTACAGGATATTGCGGGTTTGATCAGAGAGGCTTTTATGGATGAGCCTCCGCTTACGATTCGCGAAGGCGGCATAATCCGCGACGGGTTTTCAGATGAAGTCGATACCCTCCGAAAAGCAAAGACTGAAGGAAAGAACTGGCTTGCTGCCCTTGAAGAAAAAGAGAAGCAGCGGACAGGGATCAAAAATCTCCGTATCAAATACAACCGCGTTTTCGGCTACTATCTTGAAGTGACGAACGCTTTTATTCAACAGGTTCCGGATGATTATATCAGGAAACAGACGCTGACCAATGCAGAGCGATATACAACACCGAAGTTAAAAGAACTGGAAGACACGATCCTGAATGCGGAGGAAAAGCTTTGTGCATTGGAATACGATCTCTTTTGCAATGTCCGCGATGCGGTTTCGGATGAAATGAACCGTATTCAAAAGACTGCAAAGGCAATTGCAATGCTTGATGCGCTTGCTTCCATCAGTTACGTGGCAGAACGTAATCAGTTTGTCAGACCGGATTTGAATGAAAAGGGTATCATCAAGATCAAAGATGGTCGTCATCCGGTTGTCGAACAGATGATGTCGAACGATCTCTTCATTGCAAACGATACATTCCTTGATAATGGAAAACACTGTATTTCCGTTATTACAGGCCCCAATATGGCGGGCAAATCGACATATATGCGACAAGTCGCGTTAATTGTTTTAATGGCGCAGATCGGCAGTTTTGTCCCTGCAAAATCAGCCGATATCGGTATCGTTGACAGGATTTTTACACGCGTCGGGGCGTCCGACGATCTTTCAAGCGGTCAAAGCACCTTTATGGTCGAAATGAACGAGGTCGCAAATATCCTTCGTAATGCAACCAAGAACAGTCTTTTGATTCTGGACGAGATTGGACGTGGTACATCAACATTTGACGGCTTGTCAATCGCCTGGGCAGTGATCGAGCATATCAGCAATCGAAAGCTTTTAGGAGCTAAAACGTTGTTTGCGACGCATTACCATGAATTGACCGAGCTCGAAGGCAAGATGGATAATGTGAACAACTATTGTATCGCTGTCAAGGAAAAAGGCGATGATATTGTCTTCCTACGCAAAATCGTAAAAGGCGGTGCCGATAAAAGTTACGGAATACAGGTTGCCAAGCTTGCCGGTGTTCCGGACATGATCATTGACAGGGCAAAAGAGATCGTTGAGCAATTATCCGATAATGACATCACGGATAAAGTCCAGGACATTGTCGGCAATGTGAAGATCTCCAAGGGGAAGATCAAAAAATACGATGAAGTGGATCTGACGCAGATGTCCTTGTTTGATACTGTCAAAGACGAAGATATTTTAAAAGAACTCGAAGAGGTTGATATCTCTTCCATGACACCTTTAGATGCATTGAACACCCTTTACAGATTTCAGAATCAGCTGAAGAACAGGTGGTAATTATGGAGATTAAGGTACTGGATCATCAAACGATCGATCAGATCGCAGCCGGCGAAGTGGTTGAACGCCCCGCAAGTGTTGTAAAGGAATTGGTAGAAAATGCCATGGATTCCGGTGCAGACAACATTACGGTCGAGATCAAAGATGGCGGGATTGCCATGATCCGTGTGACGGATAACGGCTGTGGTATTCCTAAAGATCAGGTTGCCAAGGCATTCCTTCGCCACTCTACCAGTAAGATCCGTACAGCAGACGATCTTTTGGAAATTAAGAGTCTGGGCTTTCGAGGTGAAGCGCTGTCCAGTATCAGTGCGGTCTCTCAGACGGAGATGATCACGAAGA
The DNA here is from genome assembly GCA_024684675.1 of Lachnospiraceae bacterium. Classification (GTDB taxonomy): domain Bacteria; phylum Bacillota; class Clostridia; order Lachnospirales; family Lachnospiraceae; genus VSOB01. The sequence continues at coordinate 21,391 of JAIKWO010000049.1, read as the reverse complement.
TCGCCAATGATCTGACAGGTGTCCGGTATGTGATTAACGGCGGTGAAGAGGCAGAGAAGGAAGAAATCGGTGCTCCGGAAGGAACGACGATCATTGTTCGCAATCTCTTTTTTAATGTACCGGCAAGGCGTAAATTTTTAAAAACACCGCAGACAGAAACCAGTGCAATCGTAGAACTGATGCAGCATCTTGCGATGTCGCATCCTGAAATATCCTTTAAATTCATGCAAAGCGGTCAGATCCGTTTTCATACATCCGGAAATGGCGATTTAAAAGAGATCATCTATCGGATCTATGGGCGCGATGCGGCAAATGAGATCGTGCCGATCCGTTTTGAAAATGAATTCCTGCGTATCACCGGATTTTTGGGTACGCCTACGATCACGCGTGCCAACCGCAATTTTGAAACGTGTTTTATCAACGGTCGTTTCATAAAAAGCAAGTTGATCGCCAAAGCAGTAGAAGAAGGATATGGTGGATATCTGATGCAGCATAAGTTTCCGCTTTATGTGATTCATATTACGCTTCCGCCGACGCGCCTTGATGTTAATGTACATCCTGCCAAATGGGAAGTTCGCTTTGACGAACAGAATAAGATCGCAGAATGGATTGCGCATGCTGTTTCGGAGACACTCGCACATAAAGAAATGATCAAAACGGCTTCGCTTCCCGGCGATACTCCGAAGGAAACAGCAACTGCGTCAAAACCGCTAAGCGAAAAGGTTTATATGCCGGAGCCGTTTGAGGTTGAAGCCAAGAAAAGAGAAAGCCTGCAATTGTTGACTGAAGAAGTCAATAGCGTAGAGCCTCCAAAGGGGCAGTCTGAAAGCGCATTTAAACCGCTTTCCGTGACCGATCCGGTCAATACATTATCAGGCAACGTGATCAAAAAAGCAGAAGCGATCGTTGTTGAAAAGCCAACGCAGATGAATCTTTTTGAAGAAAAGATACTACAGAAAGATCGCCGGAATGATTATCGTATCATCGGTCAGGTTTTTGATACCTACTGGCTGATCGAGTTTGAAGAAAAACTGCTTTTGATCGATCAGCATGCGGCGCATGAGAAGATCAAATACGAACGTATCTTAAAGCAGGTTGAATCCGGTTTTGTTGCCGCACAATCGATCAATCCACCCATTATTGTTTCATTATCCGGGCAGGAAGAAGCGGTATATCATGAATTCCGAGATGTTTTTGCCGCTCTTGGATTCGAAACCGAGCCATTCGGCGGAAATGAATATGCGATCAGAAGTGTTCCTACGGAACTTTTTGGTTGCAGCGAAAAAGAGCTTTTTCTGGATATTATGGATGAGCTTTTGGAAGGGCCTATCAAGGGTGAACCTTCCGTTATCAGGTCAAAAATTGCGTCTATGGCTTGCAAAGCGGCAGTAAAAGGAAATATGCACCTTTCTTTGCCTGAAGCAGAAAAACTGATCGACGAGTTAATGGAGCTTGATAATCCGTACCATTGTCCGCACGGACGCCCTACCATCATCACGATCAGCAAGTATGAGATGGAGAAAAAATTCAACAGGATCGTAACATGATTGATCATGAAAAGAAGCCGCTGGTCATTTTGACCGGCCCGACAGCGGTTGGCAAGACAGCTTTGTCGATCGCGCTTGCAAAAAGAATAGACGGAGAGATCATTTCCGCCGATTCCGTTCAGGTTTACCGCGGAATGGATATCGGTTCCGCTAAGATCAAAAAAGAGGAGATGGAAGGCGTTCCGCATCATCTGATAGATATCATGGAGCCTACGATCGCTTTTAACATTACGCTTTTTCAGCAGCTTGCTAAAGAAGCGATGGGCAAGATCTATGAGAAAGGTCGCATACCCATTCTGACCGGCGGAACCGGTTTTTACATTCAGTCCGTTCTGTATGCTATCGATTTTACGGACAACGGCGAAAATCATGAAATACGTGCCCGTTTGGAAGAACTGGCTGCAAAAGAAGGAGCAGAGGCACTTCACGCCCGCCTTTTTGATGTTGATCCTGAAGCCGCCGCTGCCATTCACACAAACAACATCAAGCGAACGATCCGCGCGCTTGAATTCTATGAACTGACAAAAACAAAAATCTCTTCACACAATCAGGTGCAAAGAGAGAACGTTTCTCCGTATCGATTCTGCTATTTTGTCTTAAATGACGATAGAGACAGAATATATGCAAATATTGACAGGCGCGTTGATCTAATGATGGAAGAGGGACTTGTATCCGAAGTATCGTCGCTTCTTCAAATGGGGTGCACAAAAGATATGGTTTCCATGCAGGCGCTCGGTTACAAAGAAATTGCCGAAGCGCTTACGGGAGAATGCACCATGGAAGATGCGGTCTATCGGATCAAACGTGATACGAGACATTTTGCTAAAAGGCAGCTTACCTGGTTTAGAAGAGAAAAAGATGTCATTTGGATCGACAAAAAAGAATACGATCATGATACGAAAAGAATTCTGGATCGTATGATTTCCGATATGAAAGAACGAAAGGTGATCACAGCATCATGACAGAAGAACTCATTAAGTCTTATAAAGAGGCCGGTATTTCCGATGAAGTATACAGCTACTGCGCGTCTGTTCTGGGCGATTTGAAAGAACGATTCGAAGAAATTGACCGCGTTGCCGAGTATAATCAGTTGAAAGTCGTTCGTGCTATGCAGGAAAATAAAGCAAGCGAAGCCTGTCTCCTCGGAACGACCGGATACGGATATAACGATATCGGCCGTGATACATTGGAAAAAGTATATGCTTCCTGCTTCCGGACAGAAGATGCCCTTGTAAGGCCGCAGATCACTTGCGGCACGCATGCGCTCGCGCTTGCTCTAATGAGCAACCTCCGTCCCGGTGATGAGTTGCTTTCTCCCGTAGGGAAGCCGTATGATACGCTGGAAGAAGTAATCGGTATTCGCGATAGCGTCGGTTCCTTAAAAGAGTACGGCGTATCTTATAAGCAGGTCGATTTAAAACCCGACGGAAGCTTTGATTATGACGGCATAAAAGCAGCAATCATTGACAAAACAAAACTTGTTACAATCCAACGTTCCAAAGGCTATCAGACAAGACCGACTCTTTCGGTTACCCGTATCGGCGAGCTGATCGCATTTATTAAAAAGATCAAGCCGGATGTGATCTGTATGGTTGATAATTGCTACGGCGAATTTGTCGAAACGAAAGAACCTTCCGAAGTCGGTGCAGATATGATTGTCGGATCCCTTATTAAAAATCCCGGCGGCGGCCTTGCGCCGATCGGTGGTTATATCGCCGGCACAAGGAAATGCGTAGAGAATGCTGCATTTCGTCTTACGAGCCCGGGACTCGGGAAGGAAGTTGGGGCTTCTCTCGGAATTCTGTCGCAGTTATATCAGGGATTCTTTATGGCGCCTACCGTAACCGCCAATGCTTTAAAGGGGGCGATTTTTGCCGCAAATATCTATGAACGTCTGGGCTTTGCGGTTGTTCCGAACGGATCCGAATCCCGCCATGATATCATCCAAGCCGTTACATTCGGAAAACCTGAGGGTGTGATCGCATTTTGCCGCGGAATTCAGGCGGCGGCTCCGATTGACAGCTATCTGATGCCGGAGCCTTGGGATATGCCGGGTTACGATGCGCCTGTGATTATGGCCGCCGGCGCCTTTGTGTCCGGTTCAAGCATTGAACTTTCCGCAGACGGTCCGATCAAGCCGCCATATGCAGTCTACTTCCAGGGCGGGCTCACCTGGCAGCATGCAAAATTCGGCATTATGATGACGCTGCAAAGTCTCTTGAATGAAGGCATCGTTGATGCAAAAAGTATACAGGTTTAAGTATCTGTGATAAAATGAAATTTGTTTACGATTGTAGTAGAAAGGAGACATATTCAATTGTCTTATAATGCATTTGGTATTGATCTCGGTACCAGTAATATCAAAATATACAACAGAAACAGCGACAGCATCATGGTCGAAAAGAATATGATTGCGATCGAGAATAAAAATACACTGTTTGCATATGGTGACTCTGCTTTTGAGATGTATGAAAAAGCACCCGGAAACATTCATATTTCATACCCGCTTTGCAACGGTGTTATCGCTGACATCAAGAATATGGAAACGCTTATTCGCCACTTCGTAACGGATCAGATGGATGGCTCCATTAAACCTGCGGAGTATTACATTGCCGTTCCGACAGATGTTACGGAAGTGGAGAAGCGAGCTTTTTTTGACTTGATCAAAGATGCAAATCTAAAATCCAAGAAGATTATGATCGTCGAAAAAGCGATCGCAGATGGGCTTGGCGTCAATATTGATGTAAAGAACTCGCAAGGTGTTCTGCTTGTTGATGTCGGGTATGATACGACCGAGATCTCCATTTTGTCTCTCGGCGGTATTGTTTTGAGCCATCTGATCAACACAGGCGGAAAGAAATTTGACGAAGCAATCCGGGCAGCTGTTCGGCAGGAATACAGCCTGATCATCGGTAGCAAGACAGCAGAAAATGTCAAGACGTCCCTAACCGAACTTGAAAAAGAAGGAAAAGGAGCTGTTGTATATGGGCGTGACCTTGAATCTGGTCTTCCTGTAGAACGAGAGATCCCGACAAAACTAATCGATGACACCTTAAAAGAGCAGTTCAAGGTGATCATGGACAACATCAAAGTAATTTTGGAAAGAACGCCGCCTGAACTGGGCGCGGATATTTATCGTCACGGAATTTATTTGACCGGCGGTGCTTCTCAGGTGAATCATTTCGGTGAGATGATCAGCAAAGGAACCGGGCTTCAGGTCAACATGGCTGAACAGCCCATCGCGTCTGTTGCGATCGGTCTTTCCAAGATCATCAAAGATGATAATTACAAATCTGTTGCGTATTCCATCGAGGGCATGAAGAGCAGATGAGTCCCATCGTAAAGAAAAAAGGTGAAAAATTCACCCTGCCAAGTAAATATCTGCTTTTGATCTTAACAATCATCTGTGTTGTTTTGATGACTGTCACGTTTCATACAGATCTTTTCGGCGGGCCGCTTCAATTCGCCGCGGGTTATGTGACGGTTCCTTTTCAAAACGGAATCGCTGCGGTCGGTGGTTGGCTTTCTGAAAAAGGCGATGAGCTGGCACAGATCAGAGATCTTTTGGCAGAAAATAAAAACCTGAAGCAACAGGTGGCAGATCTGACGATCGAAAACACGCAGTTGCAACAGGATAAATACGAGCTCAACGATCTTCGCAAACTTTATGAACTTGACGAGGAATATTCGAACCTCAAAAAGGTTGGTGCGCGGATCATTGGTTGGGACGGTGGCAACTGGTTTCATTCCTTTACGATCAATAAAGGGGAAGCGGACGGTCTGACCGTTGATATGAATGTGATCGCGGGAAGCGGTCTTGTCGGTCGTATCGTATCAGTCGGTGAGAATTGGGCCAAAGTCAATTCCATCATCAATGACAATGCAAATGTGAGCGGCATGGTTCTCTCTACAGCTGACAACCTGATCGTTTCCGGTGATCTGGAATTGATGGCGGATAGCGTGATCAGTTTCAGTCAGCTCGTAGACAATGAGAATTCAGTTGTGATAGGTGACAAAGTTGTTACCTCCAATATCAGTGACAAATACTTACCCGGTATTCTGATCGGTTATATCAGTTCAATTGAAACGGATTCCAATAACCTGACGAAATCGGGGCGTCTGACGCCTGCTGTTGACTTCCGTCATCTTGAGGAAGTCCTTGTGATCAAGCAGACCAAGCAGGCTGTGGAATAGGATATTCAATTATGAGGCGTTTTCTGACAGCGGGGCTTTTGGTTCTTGGATGCTTTCTGCTTCAGACATGCGTTTTTCACGCATTGGCATTCAATGAGATCGTCCCGAACCTTTTGATTATACTGACATCCAGCTTCGGTTTTATGTGTGGGCGGAAGAACGGCCTGTTGGTCGGCTTTTTCTGCGGACTTTTGCTGGATATTTTTTATGGAAGCGTAATCGGTTTCAATGCGCTTGTCTATATGTATATCGGTTTTATCAATGGCAGCTTTCGTAAAGTCTTTTTCCCGGAAGACGTTAAGCTGCCGCTTTGTTTGATTGCCCTTAGTGACATTTTTTACAGTATTGTTACGTATGCCCTTCAATTTCTTTTGCGGGGACGTTTTCACTTCGGATACTATTTTTATCACATCATCATACCCGAAGTGATCTATACGATTATTGTTGCGTTGATCCTGTATCCGATCATTTTGCGACTTAATAACCGTTTGGAAGAGAGTGAGAAAAGGAGCGCGAGGAAATTTGTTTCATGATTTGAAGGACCGGATCGTCAATATGGTTTCTTCCCGCCTCTTTTTACTATTCGTCATTTTTGTCGGACTTGGCGGGACGCTTGTTTACAGGATCTTTGATTTGCAGATCGTAAACGGCGAAAACTATATGAACAACTTCAAACTGAAGATCCGAAAGGAACGTTCTATTGCTTGCACGCGTGGAAATATCTACGATCGTTACGGCGAGCTTCTTGCCTACAACGAGCTTGCATACAATGTGACGATTGAAGACGTTTATGAATCCGGCAGCGAAAAAAACGAAAAATTGAATACAACGATCAAAAAGCTGATCGAGATCATCGAACAGAACGGCGATCATATTATTCGGGATTTCAATATCATTCTTGATAAAGACGGCAATTATCAGTTTAACGTTGAAGATAAAGCGAAACTGCGCTTTCTTGCGGATGTTTACGGATATGATTCAACCGACAAACTGACATACTCGCAGAAGACGGCTACACCTCAGGAAGTGATTGAATATCTTGCAGGCACCAGAAAATATGAGATCGGTGACTATAAGAATCCTGATGACAATGATTCTTTTGTACCCGGAATGGGGTATACAAGAGAACAGCTTTTAAAGATGATCAATATCCGCTATGCGATGAGCCTGAACGGATATCAGAAGTATATTGCGACGACGGTTGCATCCAATGTGAATGAGAAAACGGTTGCAGTCGTCATGGAAAACACGGATCTGCTGGAAGGCGTTTCTATTGCGGAGGATACGGTGCGTCAATACGTAGACAGTGTCTATTTTGCGCATATTCTCGGCTATACCGGTAAGATCTCACAGGATGAGCTGATCACGCTTTCAAATGATAATAAAAAGTATGCCGCAACCGATATGGTCGGAAAAGCCGGCATCGAGCAGGTTATGGAACATGAACTGCAGGGCAAAAAAGGGTCTGAGATCATGTACGTTGATAATCTCGGAAAAGTAATCGAGATCACGGATCGAAAAGAACCCGTTGCCGGAAATGATCTGTATCTGACCATCGACAAAAATCTGCAAAAGGCCGTTTACAACATTCTGGAAAAGAAGATCGCCGGAATACTGGTTTCCAAGTTGAGTAATATTAGGGAGTTTAACGGAAACGGAAATTCCGCCAATATCATCATACCGATCTATGATGTTTACAATGCGCTTATTAACAATAATGTTATTGATGTAACACATTTTGAAAGAGCAAAAGACAGTACAACAGAACACCAGGTGTATTTAAATTATCAGAACAAAAAGGCAACCGTTTTTGCACACCTTCGTGAAGAAATGGAAGCAAAAAAGACACCCTATCTGTCATTGCCGGAAGAATACAAGGTATATGAAAGCTTTATTGTAAATATGTTGTCTTCCTCCTCGGTCGGGATTCTTCAGGACGCGGCGATCGATGTGAATGATGATATGTATATTGCATGGAAGACCGAAGAAACGATCAGTATGGCGGAATATCTGAATTATGCCATTGCACAGAACTGGATCGATGTTACAAAAGTCGGACTGGATAGTAAATATGCATCGTCGGATGAGATCTATACGCGCCTTATCGATGTGATCTTTGAAAACCTTGACAATAACAGTGAGTTTTCCAAGCGTGTTTACCGTTATATGATCAACAATGATGAGCTGACAGGCAGACAGATCTGCAGCATCCTATTAGAGCAGGGGATCGTGGAGATCTCGGAAGCGGATGAGCGTGAGTTTACAACCGGCAAGATTTCCGCATTTCAGTTTATGCTTGAGCGAATTGAAAACCTTGATATCACGCCGGCGCAGCTTGCCATGGATCCTTGTTCCGGTTCATGTGTTGTCACCGATGTCAACACCGGCGAGGTTCGCGCACTTGTAACGTATCCCGGATACGATACGAACAGATTGGCCAACTCAATCGATGCCGATTATTACAATCAGCTGCAAACAGATCTGTCCAAACCGATGTGGAACTATGCAACGCAGCAAAAGAGTGCTCCTGGTTCAACCTTTAAGATGGTTTCCTCCGTTGCCGGAATGGAAGATGGCGTGATCGGTGTTAATGAACACATTACATGTGAAGGAATCTTTGAAAAAATCTCTCCGTTCCCCAAATGCTGGATTGCAAGCAAAGGGACACACGGACCGCTTGACGTAGCAGGTGCGATTCAGAATTCGTGCAACTATTTCTTCTATGAAGTCGGCTACAGACTTGGTTCGGAAGGAACCGGTGTATACAATTCCGACAGAGGTCTCGACCGTATCAGAGAATATGCTTCACTGTTTGGCTTATCAGAAACATCCGGAATCGAGATCGTTGAATCAGAGCCTGAAGTATCCGATTTTGATGCCGTTCGTTCCGCAATCGGTCAGGGTACGCATAACTATACAACGGTTGGCCTTGCACGCTATGTCACATGTGTTGCTAACAGCGGAACATGTTTTAAACTGAGTCTTCTCGACAAATTAACGGATCATAACGGGAATCTGCTGGTTCAGTATACGCCGGAGGTTCGTAATCACATTGATCTGCCAGAAAGAGAGTGGTATGCGATCCATAGCGGTATGCGACGCGTTGTAGAGAATAAAGCGTACTACGAGAATATGCCGGTTGCTGTGGCGGGCAAGACAGGAACGGCGCAGGAGAACAAAAATCGTCCGAACCATGCGCTTTTTGTCGGATATGCGCCTTACAACGACCCGCAGGTATCCATTGCAACGCGTGTTGCTTTTGGATATGCATCCGATTATGCCGCTGAGATTTCCAGAGATGTTCTTCGTTACTATTTTGATCCTGATGAAGAAGAATCCATCCTTTCAGGTGGAGCGATCAGACCTGATGCAACCGCAACTACGGGTGACTGACCCGGATTTGATAGGACTAAGCAAATGATAAAACAACATGTAGTGATCAAAAGCCTTCCGAACGGAATTTCAATCGGACTTGACCCGTCTGTTTCTTTTGAAACACTTTGTGAAGAGATCAGGCAAAAATTCAGTGAATGTGCCGCGTTCTTCAAAGACGCAAAGGTAGCGCTTTCTTTTAACGGAAGAATGCTTACGACTGAAGAAGAGCTTAAACTTGTCAATCTGATCCGAGAAGTATCCGATATTACGCCGATTTGCGTAATTGAGAAGGATTATGAAGAGAATAGGATATATGCACGTTCCCTCGAAATGACGTTGTCGGAAGCCTACAACACCTGCGTGGTGCATATGGGAAATATAACCGATAGATCTCATCATAAATGGGAAAAAGGCGTACTGATCCTGGGCGATGTGTACCCGGATTGTACGGTAGAAGCGAAGGGAAGCATCATTGTGCTCGGCGGCCTGTACGGTGAAGCATATGCCGGATGTGACTGGCGCGAAGATCGTTTTGTGATTGCAAACGACCTGTCTCCGCAATTACTTGCGATCGGACGTTATCAGTACGAGCAGGAAAAGAAAAGCAAATGGCCGATCCTTTCTAAAACGATCCCGCATATCGCTTATATTGAGAACAGTGCGGTTGTATCAAAAGAGATCAGCAAGGAGATTTGGGAGAAGCTTCCTTTCCGGATCTAGCGAAAATGGAGTAAAACATGCTGAAGCGTTATCGTTTAAAAGATTTTGATTTTAAATTGGTCATCATGTTGATCGCGATTTCCGTTCTTGGCATTCTGGCCATCGGAAGTGCGCAAAGCAGTATTCAGGACAAACAGATCCTCGGCCTTGTGGCTGGGTTGTTTCTGATGATCATTATTTCATTGTTTGATTATACACAACTTTTAAAATTTTACTGGTTATTCTATTTTGGCAATTTATTTTTGCTCATTCTGGTCGAATTTATGGGAAACAGAGCAGGCGGCGCGCAACGTTGGTTTTCATTCTTTGGAATCACATTTCAGCCCTCTGAGCTTGCAAAAATATTATTGATTTTGTTTTATGCACAGTTTATTATGAAACAAAAGGAAAAATTGAATTCTTTTCGTACACTTTTCAGAATGATCGGTCTGTATATTCCACCATTATTTCTGGTATATCATCAGCCTGATCTGTCCACCAGTATTATACTTGTCATCATTTTCTGCGTAATGCTTTATATCGGTGGGCTTAGTTTCAAAATCATTTTCGGTGTACTTGCTCTCATTGTTCCCGGTATTATCATATTCCTGATGCTGGTACTTAGGCCCGACCAGAACCTGATTAAGGATTATCAGCAAACCAGAATTCTGGCATGGCTTCACCCGTCGGATTATGTCAATACAGAAGGTTACCAGCAGGCCAATTCAGTCATGGCGATCGGCTCGGGACAGTTGTGGGGCAAGGGTCTTAACAATAACATTATCGGTTCTGTGAAGAACGGAAACTTTATCTCAGAGCCGCAGACAGACTTCATTTTTGCGATCGTCGGTGAAGAGATGGGCTTTATCGGCTCTTGTACCGTAATCGTACTATTGTTTTTAATCGCACTTGAATGCCTTTCCATCGGTCGAAGATCGAAGGATACGGCGGGAATGATTATATGCGGCGGTATGGCCGCAATCATCGGCTTCCAAAGCTTTATGAATATTGCCGTTGCAACCAGCCTGATGCCCAATACGGGTATTCCGCTTCCGTTTGTCAGTGCCGGGCTGACGTCGCTTGTCAGTCTGTTTATCGGAATGGGTTTTGTGTTGAATGTAAGGTTGCAGGGAAAGAATTTAAATACAAAACAAAATGGGGGTTTTTCATGAATATCGCATTGATTGCGCATGATACCAAAAAGATCCTGATGCAGAATTTCTGTATTGCATATCGCGGTATCCTCGCCAAAAATGAATTATATGCGACCGGCACGACCGGACGTTTGATCGAAGAGGTAACCAATCTGACCGTTCACAAATTCTTAGCCGGACACTTAGGCGGAGAGCAGCAGATCGGCGCGCAGATCGAACACAACCAGATCGACCTTGTGATCTTTCTGCGGGATCCGCTAACACCCAAATCACATGAACCCGATGTGGGCAACATTTTCCGTTTATGCGACGTGCATAATATTCCGCTTGCCACGAACCTGGCATCAGCGGAGCTTCTTGTGAAGTCACTTGACAGAGGGGACATGGAGTGGCGTGAAATGTATAAGTAAACTCAGAAAAGGGTTCCTTATGACAGGAATCCTTTTCATGGTATTAGTGAATACCGGATGTGGTAAAACTGAATATGAATTGGCATTTGATCCTTATCACGGATCCGGTGTCGTATCTGTTGCAGATGACGGAATGGCTTTATTTGCGCATTCTTTTGCTGAGAATCTTTGCGTTACCGACAAAGATATTACGGCCGGAACAGATGTAGACACTTCAAGATCTGCCGCCGCTGCACTGTTTGACTTAAAGAATGCCAATGTGATCTATGCAAAAAATGTACATGAACGACTTTATCCGGCAAGTCTTACAAAAGTAATGACAGCTCTGGTCGCTTTAAAATACGGGAATCCGGAAGATCTGATAACGGTATCCGGCAATGCGGCAGGCATAACGGAATCCGGCGCACAGCTTTGCGGATTAAAACAAGGCGATACGCTTACATTAAATCAGGCACTTCATGCGCTCTTAATGTATTCCGCAAATGATGCCGGCGTCGCGATTGCCGAACAGATCGCGGGCAGTGTGACAGATTTTGCCGCATTAATGAACAAAGAAGCGGCAGCTCTCGGCGCAACGAACTGCCAGTTCCAAAATCCGCACGGGCTGCAGGATGAAGCGCACTATGTCACGGCATACGATCTTTATCTGATCTTTAATGAAGCGATGAAGTACGAGCTTTTCACGGAGATCATCCGCTCTGAAGAATATGCGACGACCTATCATGACAGAGCCGGAAAGGAAAAGACATTTAATTTTCACACAACGAATCAATACCTTGCCGGAAATTACAATCCACCGGAAAACGTAACCGTGATAGGCGGGAAGACCGGAACAACGAATGCGGCCGGAAATTGTCTGATCCTTTTATCAAAAGATAATTCCGGAACTTCATATATTTCCGTGATTTTAAGGTGCGATGAACGGCAGATATTGTATGAAGAAATGACGGATTTGCTCTCTGAAATCAGTAAATAAAAGGTTGTGTTTTCATAGCGGTTCTTTTATAATATTCTTATCAAGTAAGATCTAGGAGGGGTTTCCAATGGTGCAATTTATAGTAGGCAAAAAGGGCAAAGGCAAAACCAAACATTTACTTGAAAAAGTAAATGAAGCTGTAAAAACAGCTACAGGAAATCTTGTATATCTTGACAAGAATGCCAAGAACATGTTTGAACTGAATAACAGAATTCGTCTGATCAATGTTTCGGAATATTTGCTGGACAATTCCGACGAATTTGTAGGTTTTATAAGTGGTATCATTTCTCAAGATCACGATCTTGAGGGTATGTATCTCGATAACTTTTTAATTAACTCCTGCCTGGAAGGCAAAGATATCGTTCCGACGATCAAAAAATTGGAAAAGATCAGTGACAAATATAATATTTCTTTCACGATCAACATCTCCATCGATCAGGCGGATTTCCCTGAAGAACTGAAAGATAAGATTATATTAGCACTTTAATCGTAAATCTATTTTGAAGGATTAAGGCCTCTGCCGTTCTCGGCAGAGGTTTTCTCGTAAAAAACCGGTAAAAGAGGCGCTTTATTTGGCAAGAGAACGAGGCAATATCAGACAATATAAAAAACCGATTAATATCAACCTGGGGATCATTATCTTTGGATGTATCTTTATCTATATCATGATCTGCGTTTATATGTATTTTACATCTAAGCACATCGTGGGATATGAAGTTAAAACCGGCTCTCTTTCCGTAAACAATGTTTACAAAGGGATCGCGCTTCGACAGGAAGAGGTTTTTAAAAGCACGGATTCCGGCTATATCAACTATTATGCCAAAGAGAGTGGTCGTGTTGCCGTAGGTGATCTTGTCTATACGGTTGATGAAACCGGTCAGTTTTCCAATCTTTCCGGTGAGAACACGTCAGAGAGCTCACTGTCTGATTCGGATTTGACGGAGCTTAAGACCGAGATTCTTGGTTTTACCAATACATTTTCCGAAAAGCAGTTTCATGACGCGTATGATTTTAAGAACAATGTTCGTGGGACTGTTCTGAAGCTTGCAAACTACAAAATTCTTGAAAATATTGATTCTATGAAGGGCACAGGATCGGAAGGCCTTCTTAAATCCGTTCGGGCGGCCAAAACCGGTATAGTTGTCTACTCTGTGGACGGTTACGAAGGAAAAGATGCCGTCGATCTTACCGCGGAAGATTTTATCGGTGACGCTTATGAAAAAAAGCCTCTGATCGGCAATGAGCTTGTCGAGCGCGGCGATGATGCATACAAGCTGTGCCTCAGCGAAAACTGGTCGATTGTCATCCCCGTTCCGGAAGAACGAATTGAAGACTTTGCTGAAGGCGATTATATCAAGGTTAAATTTTTAAAGAATCAGAATATTTCATGGGCACAGATTCATTTGATTTCAAATGCGGACGGTCATTATGTTCAATTAACCTTTAACAATTCCATGATCACGTTCTGCACAGATCGTTTTATTGATATTGAGCTTTCCGCAGATGAAAAAACAGGTCTGAAAATCCCTAACTCTTCCATTGTGCAGAAGGACTTCTTTTTGGTGCCCAAAGAATACATCACAAAAGGCGGTAACAACGGTAAGCAGGGTATTTTAAAAGAAGCGTTCACAGAAGAGGGAGAGCGCAGTATTGAGTTTATCGAAACAACTATCTACAGCGAGACCGACACGGACTATTATCTGGATGATACATTTCTTTCAATCGGAGATTATATAATAAAGCCAGACTCGGAAGAAAAGTATGCCATCAGCAAACGGGATTCGCTAATCGGTGTTTACAACATCAATAAAGGTTATGCGGATTTCAAACAGATTCAGATCCTGTATCAGAACGATGAGTATGCGATCGTAAAGCCGAATACGGTCTATGGACTGAGTGTATATGATTACGTGGTTTTGGATGCGGCAAGTGTGTCCGAAAACGATTTTATCTACGAATAATCGGGTTTTTCGCCCTTTTGTCCGATATTAAAAATGTTGACATAACGGTTAAAAACATTGATAATAAATTTGGTGGTTTTATAAGATCAATCCGTATTATCACCGCAAATCGATATAAAGCGAGGACGTTTACATGGGTGGCATGGATCGTTTTTTGAATTTGATGAGACTGAATCCTCCGGAAGAGGATGATTATTATGATGATTACGAAGAGGAGGAAGTTCGGGAAGAGAAGCCTCAAAAATCCATCTCCGTAAAAGAAAAGACAGAACCGGCAGAGGCAGAGAAGCCCCGCAAACTGATATCCAGGCCTTCAGCGATCACGAAGACCAAGAGAACAAGCAATGGTATGGAAGTTTGTGTGATTAAACCTACTTCCGTTGAAGACGGTAGAGAGATTACGGATACCTTGCTTGCAAATCAGACGGTTGTATTGAATTTAGAGGGACTGGAAGTCGGTATCGCACAGCGCATCATTGATTTTACATCAGGTTCCACTTATGCGATCAGCGGTAACCTACAGAAGATCTCTCAATATATTTTTATTGTTACACCGCCTTCCGTTAACATTTCGGGTGATTTCCCGGAGATAATGAGCGGCAATTTTGACGTTCCGTTTTAATTAAAGAAGCATAAGGCTTCCTGCCTGATGGATCGGCAGGGAGCCTTTTATGATAGTGGAGAAAATGACTGATCAATTAACTGTAAAAATACCGGGAAATGAAGGATATGATATTGTATTCAGAGATTCTTTCGACGACCTCGGACTAGCATTATCCGAGCGCGGGCTGATCAAAGGAAGAAAACTTGTGATCGTTTCGGACGATTCGGTGGCATCATTATATGCAGATGATGTACGACAATCCGCAACGGCTGTCGGTGCGGAAGTATGCCTTTATACATTTCCACATGGAGAAGAAAACAAGAATTTAAAAACGATTGAAGAGCTCTATGCTTTTTTGATTGATCATAAGATTTCGAGAAAAGATCTTTTGATTGCGCTTGGCGGCGGAGTGACCGGCGACATGACCGGATTTGCCGCTGCGACATTTCTGCGCGGCATTGATTTTATTCAGGTTCCCACAAGTCTTCTTTCCATGGTTGACAGTAGCATTGGCGGTAAGACAGGCGTTGATTTTAACGGTTATAAGAATATGGTCGGCGCTTTTCACATGCCCAGACTTGTCTATATGAATCCGGAAGTACTACGAACTTTACCCGATGTTCAGTTTGCGTCCGGAATGGCTGAGATCTTAAAACATGGTTTGATAAAAGATGCAAAGTATTATTCCTTTTTGATCACGCATTTTGAAGAGATTAACGCAAGAGATTATGAAACATTGAAAGAGATGATTCTTCGAAGCTGTGAGATCAAAAAAGAAGTTGTACAAAATGATCCTTTTGAAAAAGGGGAGCGTGCGCTCCTAAATTTCGGCCATACACTCGGTCATGCGATTGAAAAGCAATCGGATTTTTCGTTATTACACGGTCAATCCGTTGCGTTGGGAAGCATATGCAGCGCCCATATTTCGCATAAGAGAGGCCTCATCAGCACGGAGGAATGCTATGAGATCCGTGATATGTTTGTTCCCTTTGGACTCCCCATCATAGCGGACTGCCTGAAAAGGCAGGATATAGATGCTGTAATTGCGCACACAAAGTCTGATAAGAAGAATGCACTCGGAAAATTAAAATTTATTCTTCTTGAAAAAATCGGTAAAGCATTTATCACAGACGATGTGACAGAGGAGGAGATGAAAGAAGCTCTTCTTACAATCATCGATGAAGGAGACTATTTACATGAATAAGAATAGATACAGACGTTTTATGAACGAGATACTCGGAATGATCATCCTGGTTCTGATCGATCAGTTCACAAAATATGCAGCTGTCGTCAATCTGAAGGGGCGTCAGTCGATCGTTCTTATTAAGGGCGTATTGGAACTCAGCTATTTGGAGAACAGAGGGGCTGCATTCGGAATGCTGCAGAACCAGAAGATCTTCTTCGTTTTCATTGCGGTTTTGATCATTGCCGTTATCGGATACGTATTATACAAAATTCCGGACAACCGGAAGTATTTTATGCTGCATTTAACGCTCCTAATGATTGCATCGGGTGCGATCGGGAATCTTGTTGATCGCTTACGCCTTGATTATGTGGTGGATTTTATCTCGTTTGTTCTGATCAATTTTCCGATCTTTAATGTCGCAGATATTTATGTCACAGTGGCAACAGCGATCCTGATCATTATGCTTCTTTTTGTATATGAAGAACATGATCTGAATTTCTTAAGTCTAAAGACAAGAAGATTCCGCAACATCAAATAAACATTATGCAAACATACCATTTTACGATAGCCGAAGATGATGAAGAAATGCGTGTCGACAAATGGCTGTTCGGCTGTATTGATTCATTATCGCGATCATACATTCAAAAACTGATCAAGGATAATCAGCTTAGCGTTAACGAAAAAAGCGTGAAAGCCAGTTATGTTGTGCGCGTAGGGGATTCGATTGATATTACGGTTCCTGATGCGATCAAACCGGATATCAAGCCTGAAAATATTCCGTTGAACGTATTATATGAAGATGACAGTGTACTTGTGATTAATAAGCCCAAAGGAATGGTGGTTCATCCGGCCGCAGGGCATACAAGCGGCACGTTGGTCAATGCACTTTTGTATTACTGTAAGGATTCCTTGTCCGGTATCAATGGGGTTATGCGCCCCGGTATCGTGCATCGGATCGACAAAGATACAACCGGTTCGTTGATCGTTTGTAAAAATGATGTCGCCCATACAAATATTGCTCGCCAATTGAAAGAGCACTCCATTACGAGAAAATATATTGCGATTGTGCATGGCGTAATCAAGGATGATGAAGGCGTTATTAATGCCCCGATCGGTAGAAGCAGTACTGATCGGAAGAAGATGGCAGTTCAAACAACCGGCGGCAAAGAAGCGATCACACATTTTCGCGTTATAGAACGGTTTAAAGACTTTACATATGTTGAATGTATTCTGGAAACAGGGCGCACACACCAGATTCGTGTTCACATGAATCACATAGGGCATCCACTTCTTGGAGATGATGTCTATGCGCCCGGAAGAAAATGCCGATTTGCCCATCTGGAAGGCCAGACATTGCATGCAATGGTTCTTGGATTTTGCCACCCTGTAAACGGAGACTATATCGAAACGGTCGCACCGATTCCTGCATATTTTCAACGTTTATTGGAGATCCTCCCTAAATCATAGTGCAAGGAACGGTCATGCGTCATAGGTCCCTTTCATTGTAAAACGGAGGGGATTTTTGTATAATGAAAAGAAAAGGAGGAACGTTATGAATACAGTAATCACAATCGGCAGACAGTTTGGATCAGGCGGTAGAGAGATCGGTGAGCTGCTTGCTAAAAAACTGAACATCGCTTATTACGACAAAGAACTCCTTTCACGAGCTGCCAGCGAGAGTGGTTTTTGCGAAGAAATGATGCAGAATCATGACGAGAGACCTACGAATTCTTTTTTGTATAACCTTGTCATGGATAGTTATTCGTTCGGCTATAATGCATCTTCTTTTGTTGACATGCCTATCAGTCAGAAGGTTTTTCTGGCACAGTTTGACACGATCAAAAAGATTGCGTCGGAAGGACCCTGTGTTATTGTAGGTCGTTGCGCCGATTATGCGCTTGCTGATTATCAGAACAGTCTTCACATTTTCATTTTTGCCGATGAAGAAAGTAAGATCAAGCGGATCTGTGCGCGTCATGATGTATCGGCTAAAGAAGCGAAAGATATGATGATCAAGAGGGATAAGCAACGGCAAAGCTATTACAACTATTATTCTTCCAAAAAATGGGGAAGAGCGGACAGCTATGACCTTTGCATCAACAGTAGCGTTCTGGGGACAGTAGGCACTGTAAATCTGCTTGCACAATACGTTGAGACCTTTGAGAAAAAGAAGGTATTCTAAAATGTCTATGATACCCACCGTCCGTTATTCATTTTTACAGGGCAGTTATTGGTGCAGTTTTAGCGTAGCATATTGCTTCGTCAGTGTTTTTTTGCTTGCAAACGGATACACAAATTCCGAGATTGGATTGGTATTTGCAATCGGTGGCTTTTCTGCGGCCATCCTACAGCCTTTGATCGGAAATCATATAAACGAATATGGAAAAATCACAAT
This sequence comes from Lachnospiraceae bacterium, assembly GCA_024684675.1. GTDB lineage: Bacteria > Bacillota > Clostridia > Lachnospirales > Lachnospiraceae > VSOB01. Next base: position 2,890 of record JAIKWO010000049.1, on the reverse strand, counting down.
GCGCCGCGTGATCATGGTTGGGGCTGTCTTTATCATGATCTGCGCGGCTATGCTTTGTATTTTTTCCGAAAAACAATTCCTGCTGGGAACACTTTTTTGTCTTGTAACCATCGGGCTCCAGACACTGATGCCCTTTGTCAATGCAGTCTGCATGGAATGCATCAATCGTGGTATTTCCGTAAATTTCGGGCTTGCCAGAGGGATTGGATCCATATGTTATGCGGCCGCATCCTATGCAATCGGTAAACTGATCAGCATTTATAACGAAGGTGTTTTACCGTATTGCATCATCGGTTCTTTTGTGCTTGTATATATAGCTGCGTTCTTTTTTACATATAAAAGTCTTGAAGGGCAACGGAATACTTCCGTTCAATCGGAAAATATAAAGAATGAACCGGAATTTTCGCCGGTAGATGCAAACCGAAGAAAATCTTTTTTTAAAAAGTACCCTCGTTTTCTGGTCTTTTTAATCGGGGTGTGTTTGATTTTTATCACACATAATATCATAAATACTTATCTGTTCCAGATATGCCAAAGTCTAGGAGGGGGAGCGGAAGAGTACGGGGCGGCAAGCAGCCTCAGTGCTGCAATTGAGTTACCGACCATGCTTCTCTTTTCTCAATTGATCATCCGGATCAAGAGTAACAGACTCGTTCAGATATCTGCGGCATTCTTTGCATTAAAAGCGGTCATGCATTTGTACGCTTCAGGCATTTTCGGCATTTATCTTGCGCAACTACCACAGATCCTTGGTTTTGCGCTTTTTATTCCGGCATCGACCTACTATGCAAACGAAATCATGCATCGACGGGATGGTGCAAAAGGACAGACTTACCTGATCAGTGCCAATACAATCGGATGCGTTATCGGAAGCAGCCTTGGTGGCATGATCCTTGATAGGTTCGGAATCAACATCATGCTTATCGTAGCGATTATCACAAGTGTTCTGGGATTCCTGTTCTTTATAATCGGAACGCAAGAAGCCGAGACTGCTTGACAAAAATACTTAAATTGTATTATTGTATAACAGAATAAAACATAGGAGATAGAGGCGCGAGCATTACTGTTTGTTGTCATGATCCGGGACAGGCATCCCGACAGCAAATGAGAATGGTCGCCGAAGTGATCCGAACGCCTGAGTCGGATTGCTGGGTCGCAACAGAATATGTTGCGAACTGTCACAAGAAATTGTGGAGCGCTATCGTTTTACATGACACTGGAGCCATGGACGTATTTGCGTGCCAAGGCTTTTTTCTTTTCATGTAAAAAGATACTATCCCCTCTCAAAATCATATTCAAAGAGGAGGACATATTTATGTTCGGAACATTTTGGTCACTTGTGCCGCCGCTATTTGCGATCATATTGGCACTCATCACGAAGGAAGTTTACAGTTCCTTGTTTGCCGGTATCTTGGTAGCAGCATTATTCTCTGCAGAATTTAATGTTGTTACAGCATATACCACGATCATCAATGACGGATTTATTAAATCCGTTGCAGATGCATGGAATGTCGGCATCCTTGTTTTCCTTGTTGTTCTCGGCACAATCGTTATCCTGATGAACAGAGCCGGCGGAAGCGCTGCATACGGCCGGTGGGCACAGAAGAGGATGACATCAAGAAAAGGCGCATTGCTTTCTACTTTTGCACTTGGTTGCCTTATCTTTGTTGACGATTATTTCAACTGCCTTACTGTTGGCAGTGTCATGCGTCCGATCACAGATAAGCACCAGATTTCCAGGGCAAAGCTTGCATATATCATCGATGCGACGGCTGCTCCGATCTGTATGATCGCGCCAATTTCATCCTGGGCTGCAGCTGTAGCGGGTGTTGTAGATGGCTATGACGGATTAAGTCTCTTTATCAAGGCAATTCCTTATAATCTTTATTCACTCCTTACAATTGCTGCCATTATTCTAATCAGTTGCATGGATATTGATTTCGGTCCCATGAAAATGCATGAAGACAATGCAAAGAACGGGGATGTTTTTTCCGGCGGTCAGTTGAAGGTTGATGCTTCCACCGAGAAAGCGCTTTCTGACAAGGGTAAAGTAATTGACCTTGTGCTTCCTGTTGTTGTTCTGATCGTCAGCTGCATCATTGGCATGATTTTCACAGGCGGATTTTTTGAAGGGGAGACTTTCATCAATGCATTTGCAAACTGTGATGCTTCCGTAGGGCTCTCCCTTGGTTCAACAGCAGCACTTATTCTGACGATCATCTATTATATTGCAAGAAAGCTTCTTTCCTTTAAGGAGTGCATGGCTGCACTTCCGGAAGGTTTTAAGAGTATGGTTGCGCCGATCCTGATCCTTGTATTTGCATGGACACTTTCCGGTCTTACCAAATCTCTCGGTGCTCCGGAATATGTCAGTGGCTTATTCGAAGGCAGTGCGGCAAACTTTATCGGAATTCTTCCCGCAATCGTGTTTGTATTTGCAATCTTTATGGCTTTTTCAACAGGTACAAGCTGGGGTACTTTTGGTATTTTGATTCCGATCATTGTAGGCATCGGACTTCCCGAAGAGTTACTGATCATTACGATCTCTGCGTGCCTTGCCGGTGCTGTTTGCGGTGATCATTGTTCACCGATCTCGGATACAACCATCATGGCATCTGCGGGAGCGCAGTGCGACCATATCAACCATGTATCCACACAGTTACCTTATGCACTTTTGGTTGCAGCAGTATCATTTGTCGGATATCTGCTTGCCGGATTTATTCAAAATCCATGGATCGTTTTTGCAATTGCATTTGTGATTCTTTTGGCAGTTCTTCTTGTGATCAAAAAGAGAGTTGCGAAAGCATAGTGTTCATGTTATGATGCAATTGTTCATAACGAATGCTTATGCATCGGATATACGACTGACGGAAAAGTGGATTTAACCACA
>JAIKWO010000019.1 GCA_024684675.1 Lachnospiraceae bacterium | reverse complement strand
ATTGAAAAAACAGCAGATGAAGGCACAGTTCTTCGGCGGCATCATGGGGCCTGTCATGTTCAATATCGGACAGATCAACTATGCGCTGACAGCTATGGTGGGCGGTGTGCTCGCTGTCCTTCGCGGCTTTGACATCGGCGGTCTTACCGTGTTTGTAAACTATTCACGGCAGTTTTCACGTCCTATCAATGAGTTTTCCATGCAGATGAACACGGTTTTCTCTGCACTTGCCGGTGCGGAGCGTGTATTTGCGATCATGGATGAGCAGGAAGAAGAGACGCAGAATGCTTCTTCGCTTCATCTTAAAGAGACGGAAAGTGGCGTAGAATGGGTCGTTCCGAAAGATAACAAGCGTTATAGATTCAAGGCGGAGCACCCGAAATTCCATCCGGAAGTCGTCTTGCAGAATGTGTTCTTCGGATATATACCGGAAAAGACGATCTTAAAGCATATCACACTGTATGCGAAGCCCGGTCAGAAGATCGCATTTGTCGGATCTACGGGAGCGGGTAAGACGACGATCACCAATCTGCTGAATCGGTTTTATGATATCGGGGAAGGCGCCATTACCATTGACGGCGTTGAGATCGGCGATATCGCTGCAGACGATCTTCGGCGCAATGTGGCGATGGTATTGCAGGATACGCATCTTTTTGCGGGCACTGTACGTGAGAATATCCGTTACGGGCGCCTTGATGCGACCGATGATGAAGTGGTGGATGCTGCGAAAACGGCGAGCGCGCACTCTTTTATCATGCGACTGAAAGACGGTTATGATACGGTTCTGACGGAAGACGGTGCAAACTTATCACAGGGCCAGAGGCAGCTTTTGAACATCGCGCGTGCCGCGATCTCCAGGGCACCGATCCTGATCCTGGATGAGGCGACAAGCTCCGTCGATACGAGAACAGAGAAGCATATTGAGAAGGGTATGGATCGCCTGATGGCGGAGCGCACGACGTTTGTGATCGCGCACCGTCTGTCGACTGTTCGAAATGCCGATGCGATTATGGTGCTTGAAAACGGCGAGATCATCGAACGCGGTGATCACGACAAGCTGCTCACACTGAAGGGCCGCTACTACGAACTGTACACGGGAATGGCGACGCTGGCATAAGAAAATATGATATAGACGATAAAAGGAGTAGACGTTTGGTCTACTCCTTTTTGCTTGCATTCATCATTAAAGCAGATAATCCGGCATATCCCATACATCGATCGGACCGCCGTTGGCGCCGAGGATAACAGGCTTCTTGGGTTTTGCCTTCTTGACAGGTTCAGCCTTTGCTGCAGGCTCCGCTTTCTTTGCAGGGGCCGCTTTCTTAGCGGGAACTGCTTTTTTTGCCGGAGTCGTTTTCTTAGCAGGCTCCGCTTTCTTAGCGGGAGCCTTCTCTGCCGAACTCTCGGCTGTCTTGGTTTTTGCTGCGCGGTTTAAACTACCTTTTCCTACTGACATAATCGATCGATCTCCTTTGCTAGTGCGACGTATTCTCTGGCGCTGCGGCTGCTCTTCTTATAAGAGACAACCGTGCGGCAGTTGTCTTGTGCCCATTCAACGTTGCTGTCCACGTGAATGCAGTTCTTGAAAACGTGGATATCCGGCAGTTCTGCCAGGCTTTCCATGGTCTGTTTATAGTAATTCTTACGTTCGTCGATCTTGGTGATGAGAACGCCGAGCATCGTAAGCTGCGGTGCGATATCCTTCGTGGTATCGACAAAATCGAACATATTGGCAAGTCCGAACAGCCCCCACGGGCTTGATTCGACCGGGATCACAAGATGATCGCTTGCACAGAGGATGTTGATGACCCAGCCGCCAAGGGTGGGAGGCGCATCGATCAGGATATAGTCATATACCCCGCTTTCACGTACTTTTTTCAAACATTTTCTGAGGATGAGTTCACGCTGCATCTTTGTAAAAAGGTCGCATTCAATGGAACTCATCAGTGTGGAGCTGGGGATGATATTGATGTTTTCGGTATTTGTTTTTACAATATAGCCGGTCAGATCGTCCTGCTTGTTGATGGCGCGGTACAGGTTCTGTTCGCTCTGTGCGTAGCGAAGGACATCATCTTCCTCCAAAACGGACAGTGAAAGATTGAGCTGCATGTCGCCGTCGATCAAAAGGACATGTTTTCCGGCCTCGGCCAGTGCGGCTCCGACATTCGAACAGGTGGTGGATTTGCCGCTTCCCCCTTTATTATTGGCAAAGCAAATGACTTTGGTCTTGCGCATGTTGATCTGTTTCCAATCGTGTGAATTTGATGTATATTTCCGAAAAATGTCTTAACAATTTTATTTTACTTCGCTTTGACGGATAGTTCAAGAAATTTTGCATTTTAACCGTTTTGAGGATCAAACGATCGAAAAAACGGAAAAAAGAATAAATAAGAAAAAAGAAAGAAAAATAAGGCGTAATTATTGACACTATTTTGCGGATTGAATACAATAAAAATGTGTATGAGTGTCGGAAAAGACGATCTTTCGGAAACGGTTAAAAAGGATGGCGTGATCATGGAACAATCCAGAATGCTCAGCGTAGGGATTGATATCGGAACATCAACGACTTCCGTCATTTTCAGCCATTTGTTTGTTGAGAATACAGCGGGATTTTTTTCGATTCCCGCAGTTCGCATCATTGATAAAAAGGTATCCTACCGCAGTCCTGTCTATACGACACCGCTACTCGATGCTTCCCTGATCGACGGGAAGGCGCTTGCAAAGATCATCGAGAGCGAATATGCCAAGGCGGGCGTTGCTTTTTCGGAAGTGCAGACGGGTGCGGTCATCATTACGGGTGAGTCTGCGCGCAAGGAGAATGCGCGGATGATCCTCGAAGAGATGAGCGGATTTGCCGGGGATTTTGTTGTATCGACCGCGGGACCGGATTTGGAATCCGTCATTGCGGGACAGGGAAGCGGCGCACAGCGCTTCTCGGAAGAAAACAGTGCGGTCGTCGCCAATCTGGATATTGGTGGCGGCACGACGAATATCGTAATATTTGACAGCGGGGAGATCGTAGCGAAGGGCTGTTTGGATATCGGCGGCAGGCAGGTGACACTGTCTGACGACGGACAGGTGACATATGTCAGCCCGAGTGCAGAAAGGATCGCCGCTTTTTTTCATATCCCGATCAGGGTCGGGGAGCATGCATCGGAAGAAGCATTGGATCAGCTCTGTGATGCGATGAGCGCGATCCTCGAAGAGATCATCGGGATCGGGGATCGGTCCGCGTTGACGGATGCCGTTCGGACGAAAGGGTCAACGGATCTTGTTCTTCCGGAAGGACGCCCGGTAAGGCATGTGTTTTTTTCCGGC